>JABMQF010000076.1 GCA_013203345.1 Candidatus Woesearchaeota archaeon | reverse complement strand
TCGTTGTGTTCAATCTGCTTTGTTCTTAGTTTGGTTTGCTTCATGGTAGAACATTCTGAACTAAGAACACTTTTCTATTTAACTGTCAAACTTGGGTTAACAGGAAGTGCCAAATCGCTTATCAGAAAATATATTCTAAGTAGACTATAAATAGGCACAAAACTCAACTTCTCCTATCCTCGTTCTGCGGAACTGCTGTGCTCGACTTTCGCTAATGATTAGGATATTTAACACCTATTATACTCCAAAAGCCAGGTCTACAGGTGTTTAATAAAACATGGAGAATTCCAACCATTATCTCGTTTGGGTTCTCTGACGAATCCAGCCTTTTTGTAGAAGTTAATGGCAATTTTATTTTTTACATGGGGGTGTATGGTGTATTTTTTTGCATTCTTCTTTTTAAGAAAAAACTCTATCTTGCTTATTAGTTTACTGCCGATTCCTTTTCTAAGTAATTTTGGATTAACATATATTCTGATAACGTCCCACATTCTTTTCTCATAAGCAATATGTGCATACCCTACGATTTTATTAGAATCTATTGCTACAATAAACTCTGCTTTTCCTTTTTTAATATCTTTAAATTCTTTTTCAAAATTTTTATCAGAATAATAATCCAAAATCATTTTTTGGATAGTTTTTTCTTTGTATATATTTTTATAAGCAAAACGCCAAGATTTTAACGCAAGATTTCTGACCTCTTCAATATCTTTTTTTCTTATTCTTCTAAGTGTGATCATATATCCCATATTGCTGCATGAATTCTTAATGCTTTCGATTACTGCCTTGCTTTTTACTCTTTCGCTACGCTACAGCCTGCAAACTCCGAGAGCATAACTTGAATTATGTTCAATAAGCATTCGGGAGACATTAGAAGTAAACTATTGTCTTTAAACTGACAAAATTAAAGGGTATTCAGTCCCATAGTTACTGGTATCTCTCTTAATTTGTATTGTGCAAGTCTGTAGGGTATTCTTTCTCTATCTTTTGCAGAAACAAAGTCTTTAACTGAACTACAAAACAGATCTACGCCAGCATCAGATTGTTCTAAATCAGCAAGTTGACCAAAACCTAATTCTATTCTACTTTTAGCGTCCATACCTGTTGTACCGTTTCTTAAATCATCACGACGTTCCCAATTATATGCAATTTTCCCACTTTTATCTAACATTCTAGATAATTCTTCATGTTCTTTTAACACCGAACCGACTCTTACATTTCCAAATTGCATATTTAACTTTTCTAAAATTTCACCGGAGTATTGTGGTAGGTCACGTCCCCGATCCCAATAAACAATAGGTCTTTCACCAACTAAATTCCATAAAACATAACTGGCATCTCTGTCAGCATGGTCGCCCCCAGTAATTGAATCTCTTAAACATAAACTCTTGGCAACTTTCACTGCTTCAGGCTGAGTATAATTCAAAGTATGATATGTTGGGGTTTTCATAACGTCTAAAATTTTATCAAAAACTTTAATCAATCCTTCCTCAGTTGCCCCTTCTGAATCTTTAACAATAACTCTTGGAACTTCTTTTTTAACATAACAATCAGCAAAAACACCAACGAGTGCATCCTCGAGAGAAATAATTGTATTTGATTCAGAAGTCCAATCTCTTTGAACTTGCTCAGTCTTTCTTCTAATCTTTTCTTCCCATTCTCTCCTTGATCCGTCTTCCAAATACATAACTATTAGAAATTACTAATCATTTAAAAACTTGTGCATCATAATGGGATAGATGCCCTTTTATTGCTTACACTTTATTATCTAACTTGATGTGTTTAGGTTTCATACGGTTAATTCTTCGTTTAATTCCCTTTTGTAACTTAAACTCGAGCCCTCTCACTTCATTAGGGTCACTTAACATGAATTATGCCCATTCAGCCTAAGGAGCACAAATTTTATAAACTGCTCCCTCATATTATCATTAAACTATAAAGAGGTGTGATGGTGGATATTACTATTTTTTTCGCAAGACTTTGGGGCAGTTTCTTTGTAATTTTTGGATTGTTATTTATTGTAACAAGACAATTAGGCAAGACTATAGAAATGACAGATGATAAGGCTTTTGTTATATCTACAGGTTATATCACTTTACTATTGGGATTAGTTACTGTAATCTTACATAATGTTTGGGTCGCAAACTGGAAAGTCTTTATCACTATTCTAGGCTGGTCCACTTTGATCAAAGGAATTATGAAAGTTGGATTTCCAGAAATTATTAATAAACAAGCACAAAGATTCAAGAAAAAGCAGATAGTTAGTGCTATTTTCCTAATCCTTTTAGGTGTTTGGTTATTTGGGATGAGTTTTTATTGATGAGTGCTCTTTAGCCCGACTTTATTGTTTTCGCTCTCGAAAAATTCGGGTGAGTGCACATAACATCAAAATTCAAAGGAACTGCTTGCAGCATTTCGCTTTGTTCAACTCAGTTAACACCGATTGTGCTCAATTTACAAGCTCGCCTTAAATGTGTTTCAAGAATTCTTCTCTGCTGATTTGAATATCATGTTTGACTATCTTATTCAAAAGGCTTCCATCAACATCTTCCCCCGGATGGTTGGGAACTACAGTTGTCCTTCCGTCAGCATGTTCAAAGAACATATGACTCCCTTGTTGTCTTTGAAGCTCAAAGCCTAGTTTATTAAGAATCTTAGAAATCTCTTTTGCTGAAAGAAGAGTAATTTGGTCATGCAGCCTCAACTTCAATCTGCTGCAGACTTAAGAACTTGGGCTTGGGTTCATCAGGTTTATTCACACTAAGATATAATTGTATTGCTTCTTTCGTTCTTTTCAGCAATTCATCATAGGTCTTTGCTTGTGTATGGCAGCCTGGAAGCTCAACTACATCAGAAATCAAATAACCATCTTCTCCTTCTTCAACAATCACATTAAATTTTTCTGCCATACTGTGTAAAATGTCAGCAGCATTTAAATAGTTTTCGGAGGACTTGTAACCTCCTGTGATGCTCGAAAACTACCTTTTCTGCGCTCCTCTACCGCTAACACAGGAAACTAACACCGATTAGTTTCAAGATAGAAAGAGGCTTATTTTCTTTGTCATATTCACATAAGTATTGTCTGTAATAGATTGAATATATACCCTGTTAAGATGATTGCTAATGTTACAATACCAAAAAATATTGCGATTAATTTTAATCTCATAGCTCTTCTTAAGATGATTGCTTCTGGAAAGCTCAGTGCTGCTATTGCCATCATGAAAGCTAATGCTGTCCCTATTGGGACTCCTTTATCGAATAATACAACTGCGATGGGAACAATTGCTGCACAGCTGCCATACAGTGGCACCCCTAAAAGTACTGCGATTGGAACTGCGAATAATCCCCCTTTGCTTACTATTGATTGAATCACTTCTGCAGGCACATAATTATGGATGCCTGCTCCAATTCCAACACCAACCAGGATCCACACCCATAACTTTTTTATTATTGATGTTGCTTCATCTAATCCAAAAAGCATCCTGTTTTTTATCCCATCATATGTTATTTCTTTTTTGACTTCATTATTTGTTGATATTAAGTCTTTGACCAGATATTTTTCAAGCTTCATTTTTCCAAGTATGATTCCTGAAACAACGCCGATAAGTATCCCGCTTATTGCATAAGCAAGTGCTATCTTCCATCCAAAAAAAACAAACATTAAGACTACTAAATACTCATTGACTAATGGGGATGTGATTAAAAAAGAGAACGTTACACCCAAGGGTATTCCCGCCTTTAAAAAACTTATAAAAAGAGGGATTGAAGAACATGAACAGAACGGGGTTATTGCGCCAAATAAAGATGCAAGGACATTACTTGATCCATACTTCTTACTGCTTATCCATTTTTTAACTTTATTTGGATGTAAATATGTTCTTAGAAAACCTATGATAAAAATCATTACAAATAACAATAATAATATTTTTATAGAATCATAGATGAAAAAATTAAGTGATTCAACCCACCTTAATGTTAAATCTAGTCCAATAACCGAATACAGAATCCAATCTACAATTTCTTTTAACATTTCTTATCTTTTGAATCCTGACAACAACTGCATTGTTTATCTTTAGATTTCTTTTCAAGCTTCTTATCTAGATTTTCCATTAATTTGCAAAAAAATCCTTTTTTCTTTTCAGTCATTTTAATCCTCCAACAGTCTCTTAATTTTATCTTCATCCTTGATGCAGCACATTAGGTATTTTGCTTCCTTATTCGTATTTAAGATATCTGCATTCTTCAATATCTGTATATGCCTAAAGATTACAGATTGATCTCTTTCTAGAACCTTGCTCAATTCACAAATGCAGGTACATTTTCCTTTTTTCATAAGATGCTTGATGATCTTTAACCTTATAGGCTCTCCCAATGCCTTATACAATCTTGATTTTGTTTCTAAGTTATTCACTTGTATATTTGTGCATATGTGCAAGTATATAAAATATATTATTCGAGTGTGCCATTTGAAGATGTGGTTGTGCGGGTGCAGGCAGCGTATTTGGTGCTGTAGATAGCAGTAATATTGACTTATTACGTGCAATTTAGATATATATTTATAAATCGGTAGTTATTATCAGGGTTTATATGTAATATATTGCATATTTGGAGGTAATAACAATGGTAGAAGCTTATTGTGTTAAATGCAAAAAAAAGGGTCAGCCAATGAAGAGTCCAGTTATCAATCAGACTGCTAAAGGTGGATTTATGGCAAAAGGTAAATGTCCAGATTGTGATACCACTATGTGTGCTATGATGTCAAAAGACAATGCTGAAAAAGCTGTAGTTGATGGTGCCGAAAAAAATTATTAATTAAAATATAAAATATAATTAGGTACATCGACATTACATCTGTCCGGTCTCTATGTATTTGTTCATAAGTCTTTCAACTACGACAGTTGGTGCATATCCCTTATGTGAGCATGCTTTGACAAATGCATCATAAATTCCTCTATCAATATTGTAATCTATCCTCATTTTCTTAGCTGCTTTTGGCGTTGCTGCCATATTTTATCACCCAATAAAATTTAACCTGACATCTTTATAATTGTTTGGATGCTTTCACACATATATTTATTAAATCCTCTCTCAATTACATTCTGATGAAAGACTTTGAACTGATGTTGGCATCCATGGAAGGCTTTACTGGCCCAGGATTCAGGGAGCTATGCTACAAAAAAGGAGCTGATTCAACATTCACTGAAATGGCAAGGACTGCTGCATTGGCCAGAGGCAACAAGAGCACATTAGAGAAGATTCAGATTCCCAAACCAATTCCAACTTACATTCAACTGCTTGGAGCAAGCGAAAAAGACTTAGATATATTTCTGAAAAAATTCATACCTCAAAAAGGTTTCTTAGGATTTAATCTGAATTTAGGCTGTCCAAGTCCTAACATGATTCAAAAAGGATTAGGTTGTGCTTTGATCAAAAGGATAAGTAAAGTAATATTATTGGTTCAGACAGTGAGGGATCACAACCATCCCGTATCTATAAAGATGAGACTTGGCATGAACGGGTTTGAAAAGGAAAAGAAAGTTTATCTTAACTTGATAAACAAAGTAGACGCAGATTTCTTTATAGTCCATGCAAGACATGGTAAAGAGACTTACGAGAATCCTGCGAACTTTGGTGTTTACAAAGAATGCGTCAAGACAGATAAGATTATCATAGCCAACGGCGACATTGAGAATAAGGAGCAGATTCAACTTTTGAAATCTATCGGGGTAAAAGGTGCGATGATAGGTAGAGCTGCCATAAAGAATCCTGATATCTTCAAAAATCTAAGATAGTCAATACATTAATAACATTTATATATGGGTTATTGGTATATAATCTATTATGGGTTTTTTCGGTGCTCTAATCGGACTTGTTTTGATGATAGTTGGTTTAATAATAATATGGACTGTTATTTTTATTCCATTAGGAGTTATTTTAATGGGTGCAGGTTTTTGCATATTTATTAAAGCAATTTTCTTTAGTTAGTTTTTTTAACAGCTGAGTAATTGTTAATCCTAAGACATCACACCAAAACTCAGCTCTCTGCAAAAGCAAATACTAATTCATTGATTTTAGCCATCTTTATACTTTCAGACCGTTCTCTCTTAGAAACAGAATCAATTCATTCAGAGGGAATCCTGTCAGGAAGGGATATTTTCCTTCAACACTCTCTGCAAACCGCAGTAATCCATCTCCTTCAAATGCGGCAGATAATTTCAGCACAGGATATCTTGAGATATAATCATTGATTTCATAATCTTCTAGTTTCCTGAATTTAACAGTATATTTTTCTACTGTGGAAAGCATTTTTTCAGATTTGGAGTTATATACTGCGACCCCTGCAACAATGTCTATCTTGTTTCCAGAAAAAGATTTTAACATATCGAATGCTTCTTTTTCATCTGCTGGTTTTTCATATATTTTATTGTTGAATACAACAAATAGATCTCCTGCAATGATGAGTGCATCAGATTCTCCTATATTTTTAGCTTTTGCTTCAGATAATGCTTTCGCAAGTTTGTATGGACAATCATCCCTGATTGATTGTTCATCCAGATTGCTAGGGATTGTTTCATATTCTAATCCTAATATCTCTAACGCCTTCTTCCTAAACAATGATTGTGACGCTAAAATTATTCTCATACAACAGACCAATTCCTTTGTCTTTTATAAAATTATTGACAAAAGCCAATATTTATAAATATTTTAATTAAATTGTTGTTGTGGTTGATAAAAAAAGGAATACGTGGTCTGCAAAAACCAAAAGGACATTTACTTCTGTATTGCCTGTCGCAAAAAATAGAGCGGGTGAATGTATCAATTGCGGAGCGTGCTGCAAATTACCTAATCTATGCCCTTTTTTAAGATTTAAATCAGGGGGCAAATCATATTGTTCTATTCATCCAATCAGGCCATTGAATTGTAGGAAATATCCTAGAACAGAATCTGAATCTGTAACTTCAGATACTTGTGGATTTAGATTTAGATAGATTTGGTTTTTCTTAAACCAACATATTGAGAGTTTAACACCCTAACTTACAATAAATTTTGAATTCTTACCATTCAATCCAGCAACATTTATAACAGCACATCCTATTTTAGCATCATGTTTCCGAATATATTCACCAGATCAAAGATACCTGATGAGCTTCCCAAGAGTATGGAAGATGTAATCAAGGAGCTTCAAGGATGCAAGACCAAAAGACTTTGTGTAAAAAAAGCATATTCTATCCTTTCAAAGAAATACAGAGGGTATCGACTGTTGACATATTTGAGATTCTTCAATCTGTTCGAACCTAATATCAACAGGATATGGGCAAGGACAGGGTTCTTGCATTGTGTCACCCTGAATTATTTGATGAGGATATTGTTGGTCAGGAGCGGGTTGTTTGATGAAGGTGATATAAGGATAAGATGGACTTTAGTCTGGTACATTTCACCTCATCAATATCTGAATATAAGGCTTGATAAGAACAAATCCATAAACATTGATTTATGGGCAAAGGCGTACCACATAGGTTTTGGTGATTACGCGCATGGGTTTCATTGAGCAATAAAAAGGTATGTGATAAGTCAGTGGGTCTGCATTCAGTTTGGCAAAGATGTTTTTGGACATATTTTGTTTTCCGAAGTATTTAAATAGGCTATAGTGGTTATGACTCATTATGTTAGAAAAACAAAAATTATCTTACGTCAATAAGTTGCCGATTCCTGCATGCTTACTCATGGGCATTGGAATTGGAATGCTTTTGGTGAATGAATTACCTATGTCTATCCCTGCATTTACATTGATTGGCTTAGGAGTAGGAATCCTGATCAGTTTTTTGATATCAAGAAAAAAATAACACGCAAATTGTGATCAGTTCATTTTCCCTTGTATTTCTGTTGGTTGTAGGGTATAGGATATATTTGAAGAGATGCCTGATATATTATTCAACAGCCCCTTGCAGCACATCAGGATTAGCACATTCGTTCTTAAACCCTTATGCTCAATATTGATTATGCGTCACACAAATTTATATATAGTTCATAAAATTCTATTTTACTATGAAAACTCATTCCATCAGGTTAAGACCTGATAAGGATTTAAAAGAAGAATTGAATAAATTTTCAAAAAATAGAAACATTCAGGCAGGAGTGATTCTTACTTGTGTTGGTAGTTTAAAGAGAGCAACTTTAAGATTAGCAGATGAAAATACAAAGACATTTGACCAAAAATTTGAGATTGTTTCCCTTGTGGGAACTTTATCTTCAGATGGAAATCATATTCACATTTCATTATCAAATAAAAATGGAGAGATAATCGGGGGACATCTTAAAGAGGGCTGTATGATTCACACTACTGCTGAGATCATGATAGCAGAAACTGACGAATATTCTTTCACAAGAAAATTTGATGAACAGACAGGTTTTAAAGAATTGAATATTGAACAATAGGGTTGGTGTCCTTAGTCATATAACATAATCAACGTTTTCTTGAATCACTGATGATACGTCCGTCTTTGAGAGTTATAACTCTATCCACATACTTTGTATGCCATGTTTCGTGAGTCACCATGACTATAGTCTGTCCGAATTTATCATTCAGCTCTTTGAAAACATCCAGGACCTGTTTAGAATTACCAGTATCAAGATTAGCGCACGGTTCATCAGCAAACAGTATTTCTGGTTTTTTTGCTATTGCTCTTGCTATTGCTACTCTTTGCTTTTCTCCGCCGGATAGTTCGTCTGGAATCCTGTTGTGTTTTCCTTTCAGGCCCACTTTCGCAAGTGCGTCAAGAGCGATGTCATATGATTCTATTTTTGATTTTCCTTCCATCATGGAGAGGATGTAGACGTTTTCAGCAGCACTCATCTCATTGATAAGTGCGTAATCCTGGAACACATAACCTACCTGAGTCAGGCGATAATAGCTTCTTTCTGCTTCAGGTAATGTAGAAACATCAAGGCCTTGGATTGTATAATCTCCTCCTGTCTCGCTGTCTAATAGGGCCAGTATCCTTAGCAGTGTTGTCTTTCCGCTTCCTGATGCTCCCATTATTGCCACAAATTCTCCTTTCTTTATCTCGAATGTGACTCCATCGAGGGCCTTGACAGCAGTCGATCCGCTTCCGTAATATCTTTTTACGTCTTTGGCTATTATCATCTTTATCGCCCCCATATCGCGTTGAGTATGCTTTCTTTTGATACTCTCCACGCGGGTAGCACTCCTGCAATAACTGACATCGTAAGCATGGTAAATATGTTCTGAACTAAGAACAGGTAATCAACTTTAGGTATTATCTGGATGGACTCATACATCGTGAATGGATATGTCTGGAAATACCAGATAAGCACGAAAAATAAGACGAGACCTGCCAAAATCCCTAATGAAACATAGAACATACTCAGGAATGCGTAAGACAATACTATTGATCTTGGGGTTACTCCCACAGCTTTTAATATTCCTATCTCTTTTCTTCTGTTCAGGACATTGATGTAGATTATGATAAGTATCAGTGCTGCTCCGACAATCAGACTGACAAACCGGGATATTACATCTATTGCCCCGATGCTCTCCGTTGCCTGCCTTAATATTGCATCTGCTTTATCATTGCTTGTAAAAACAGGCTCTTTTACTCCTGCTGCGATAATCTTTTCTTTTACTCTTGCTGAATCATCAGTGTTTTTTACCCTTATGACGACGCTTGTTGCCTTACTTTCGTCAAGACCCATAACGTCTTCAATCTCTTTGTAATGGACCATTGCGTTCAGGTCAACAAGCTCAAACGTCCCTTCCATAATACCTTTGACCTTGTAAGTCCTTGAGACACCATTACTGTACGTGACATCTACAAGAGAACCTACCCTTACTCCGCCAAGATTATCATAAATTTCAGAACCAAAATAGCCTTCTACAAGCATAGCACCAATTATTATCTCATCACGAGAAAGATCTCCTAAGAATTCCCCTTCTTTAATGATGTAAGGGTATCGCGAAATATCATATTCTTCTATTGGCAAAACCCCTATTATTGAAGAGCCTACCGTCTTATGCTTGTATTGTATGGACGCCCCCACGTCTGCACGTTTTGTCGCAGCACTGACTTCAGGTACAGCTCGAACCTTCTGTAAAACATTGTCTGCATTGTTTATGTAAGTGTTATCTCCGCTTGGTTCAACAACAATATCTCCATATGGGTATTGCATAAAACCTATGAACATGCCAGTCATCCCGCCCATCATTGACGGCAGAAACACCAAGTTCATGAAGATGAGAGAAAGGACAAAAACTATGAACAACAGTGTCTTCTTGTTTCCTCGTCTTATGCTGGCAAAAGCAGTTAGGGCACCGACCCTGATATCATCAATCATATTGGAGACCCTTTATTTTTTCTTCTTCTTCTCAGCAGGTTCATCATTTCCTTTCATCAACTGTTTGATAATTTTATCCTTTGACTTTCTCGTCCTGTAATTCAGGAACACAAGCCCTCCGATGACCAATAGGATAATGGCAGAAATTATGGCTTTTCCAGCCCCACCATTTGTCGGTAATATTATGACATTAACTTTTGTCTTGATTTGTTCTTCACCAAAATCATCACTATAAGAAATAGTTACTGGAAATTCATATTCTCCGGACATATTTGCAATGAAAGTGATTACAGCAGGGCCATCCTCATTAGGATCAAGAGTTCCAATGAATGATTCCTTTAATCCCTGAAATGGATGGTCAGTATAGACTCTCACTCCATTTAGTGTACTATCACCAAAGTTCTCCACTCGCATAGTTAACTCAACAGTGCCTCCTTCCACTGGAAGGACGGGATCGACCTTTACAGATGCGATATTCAGACGCCCTTTTTTATCAAGCACAGTCAATTTGATCTCGTATTCATCTTTTTGCTTGCCAAAATCATCTTCATACTCGATAAAGACGGGGATTTTATAATTGCCTGTTTTGCTTGCCTTGAACTTGAATAATGCTATTTGGGTATTGTTCAAGTCAAGAGTTCCTATGGTTGCATCCTTAATTCCCTTGAAATCATGACCTAGACTGACAACCACTGATTTGGCTATTGCTTCACCATAGTTTTCTATGCCTAATCTAAGGTCGACTGAATCTCCCTCATATATGTATTCAGGATTGGTTTCAACAGAAGATATTCTGGGTTCTGCATCCTCTCCGATAACTCTTATTTCAACTTCATAATCAGTTGATGATTTAGAATTATCATTCCCGTATGTCAGTCTCATCTTGATTATGTGAATGCCAGGATTTGCGTCAGGGGTTGTTCTCATATGGTATCTGACATATCTTTCGCTGGTACTATAGAATAATTCAGGGATGTCTGTCACCGAATCCTCTGTGACTATTATATCAGGAGATATGCTGGTAATTTCGAACATAACTGATTTTGGGATTTCGTTTCCACAGCTTTCGATATTTATTCCTAAGGTGAATTCATCATCAATGCCGACAGAACTGGGACTTATTTCTTGCACTTCTCCAGTTACACACATACCCTGGATAAATTTTGCATCTGCATCAGGAAGTCCAATTATTGTGGTTACGATAATAAATAGGAACAGAAATACTTGTATTACTCTCTGATTCATTGTTAATCCACCTCTTTGCTTGATTATTCTTTTCATATATAAATAAGTTATGGTGTATGTGTGTGATAAGTCCACAGTGCGGCCTTGATTTGTCTTTTGACTGCATCTAAATCCAGCCTTTGCAAAGGTGCTTATTCAGTTTTGCAAAGGTGCTTATTCAGTTTGGCAAAGAAGATTTAGGTCTAAATTCTATTTTCCCCGAAGGGGCCCCTTGGACTATCGATTCGTTATATGAATTTTTAGTATTGACATTGGCAGCATATTTAGTTTTCCTGACATCGATGTCGCAGATTCTCTGACCCGATTCTTTGCATTGCTGAAATTGGATTCTTTGCTTTTCTAACTTTTCATTGCTTGGCTGCCTGTGCTATACCCTTGCCGCGCTCGCACAGCTGTGTTTTTTAATGTGGTTCGCCCAACTGCGATTGTTCTTGCTGTTGTTATTTTATGCTCGCTAGGCGGCAATGGCGACACAGGCAGCGTTAGAGATGTTAGAATTACTGGAATATGGGTTAGAGGCAACGGTGACACAGGCAGCTTTGTTGATGCCTAGAAGGGTTATGATTCTTTCGCAGGGTCAGAAGATATCTTATCATCCAATGATTCGCATTCTGTTCTCTGTTGTTTCATGGCAGAATCCCTTCTTCTTCTCTCAACATAATGGCTGTGAGGGAGGTGGTCGCGTGGGACAGGCTCATCAGGTCCGTCGTATGACAGTCTCAGTCGCAGAGCTTGCATCATGTATTTGTATGTCAGCATAGTGTGGTGGGTGCCTTGAAGGTATAAATAATTTTCTTTAGGTAAGATGCTATTCAGACCAGAAAGGGTATTTACTACTTAAAAGTCATCAACACAACAAAAGACTTAAATAATTCTTCTAACCATTTTTTGTTAATATGGGTGGACATGCATCGTCAAACAGGCAGATAGATCTTGCTGCAGATTACTTTGACAAGAAAAATGAAGTTTATGATCTAGATGAGTTGTTCAGGATAGATAATTTCTTTAAAAAATCTGCTTTTGAAGTTTCAAGTTATTCTGAATCTGGTATTGATATGGGTGATACTGTCAAGCAAAACATTAGGACTGTAGTTTATTCTGTTCCTGATACTGGTATTACTGTTTACAGGGCAACAGTCATAATTTATTTCGCACACAAACGCAGTGATGAATTTTTAGACAATCATGTTGTGATAGGTGATTGTTTGGGTAATTGTGAAAGCATAAATGATTATATGACTATAGCATCCGATGGTGGTGATGAGTCTGAGCTTGAATCATTCACAAAACGCCTTTTCAGCAGCATAGATATTTAACAATTAGAAATTAGTATCTTCACACTGTTTATTCTCGCCTTTGGTATCATCACACTCTGTTCTTATTCTCTTGGTAGTACCTGACTGCTTTGACAAGGTCTTTCTCCCTAAAGTCGAGCCAGAGAACCCCTGAGAAATATATCAGGCTGTGAGGTGAGTCCCAGAGTAGGAATCCGTGCAGTCTTTTCCCAGTGCCTGTCTTGATTATTATCTCTGGCGGCAGGAAGTATGATGAGTATATATTGTCTTTTATCATTTCATAATCTATTGATTCAACATCTGTTTTCTCAAGCATTGCTTTTCTGACAATGAGTCTGCAGGCATCCACAATCTCTTCTCTGCCGTCATAGTTTATACACAGATTCAGGAAGAAGGAGTCATAGTCTTTTGTCTCATCCATCACTCTTTTGATTGGCTCCACAACTCTGCCTGGAAGGTCATACCATTTGCCGAGTATGGATATTTTTATCTTGTTTTTGAACACATCTTCGTTGTGTAGCAGCTGTTTGAAGAATGAGGATAATGCATCCATTATCTGTGGGAACTCTGCAACTGATTTTACATTGGAATTTATCAGGTAAAGTGTTATTATTGGTACGTCGAAAGCAAGTTGGTACTTGATTATGTCCTCAACCTTGCCAAAAGCTTTTCTGTGTGCTTCTTTCAGGTCTTCTCCACTCTTACGGGTCCATCTGCCCAGACCTCCAACTGTCATAGCAATGTGTTTAGGCATCTTTGCCTTTTCAGGGTTCACAACCTTTTTCCTGAGTTGGTTTGCGATTAAATCTAGCAAGAAACGACCCCCTGTATTTTTCTATTGTAAAATAGCAACAGTAATTATTTATATAGTTTGTCTTTGTCTTTATATTACATGGTGGTTGAATTGCTTGTATTTGGGATTGCCTTCGTAGCATTGATTATAGGCACTATAACCGATCTTAAGGTGCGCGAGGTTCCTGATTGGCTTAATTATGGGTTGATAGTGGCAGGTTTTGGTTTGAGGATAATATTCTCAATAGTTTACGCAGACCCTTCCCATATTATCAGCGGTATTATAGGTTTCACAGCTTTCTTCTTGGTATCTGTTCTGATGTTCTATACAGGCCAGTGGGGTGGCGGTGATTCCAAGATGATGATGGGTCTTGGTGCGATTATCGGTCTTGAGCTTTCACTATCTGCGTTCCTTGTAGGATTCCTTGTAAACATGGTTCTGTTCGGTGCTCTGTTTGGTATACTGTTCAGTGTTTATCTTGTTATCATGAACTTCAAGAGTTTCTGCAAAGAGTTCAAAAAGAAGTTCAACAGGAAAGAGCAGTATGTATTATGGGGTGCTTGCGCAGCGCTTATCATCCTTTCTCTGTTTGTTCAATTTGAGGTGAAGATACCCTTGGTGGTTCTTGCCTTTATGCTGTTGTTAACGTATTATATGTTCAAGTATCTCAAGGCTGTTGAAGGTGCTGCTATGCTTAAGTGGGTCAATCCTTCAGATCTTACTGAGGGTGACTGGGTTGTAGATGATGTAGTGGTGGCAGGCAAGCGGATCTGTGGCCCTAAGGACTTAGGTCTTGAGAAGGAGCAGATAGCGAAGCTACAGGACTTGAGCAGGAAGGGTAAATTGAATAAAGTTCTCATAAAGTATGGCATACCTTTTGTTCCCAGCTTCCTCATAGCGTTCATAGTGACTTATGTTTGGGGTAATGTTGTGTTTATGATAATGGGTGTTTGATTTGTTCAAAACACCAACTCACAACAAAATCTTTAAATACGAGAATGATTAAGGTGTATATGAAAATGATAAATTCAAAAAGAGGTCTTTCACCACTTATCGCGGCAGTACTTCTAATTGTTGTGGTCGTAGGTATAGGCGCACTCGTAGCAGGAATTGTGCGTGAGCAGGTGACTAGTGACAAGGAAACCATCGACAGGACAAGTATAGGAATTGATTGTTCTACTCAGATTGACGCAGAAATACCTAAGATAGAGGACCGTGTTCTGATCTGTCTTGGAGCTAATTATATCAATCTCACAATAGAGAACACAGGCTCTGCGCGGATAGATGAATTCCAGATTAAGGTGTTCGGAGACGCAGGTTTCGCTGATAACGATACTATAATTGAGTCTGGTCTTGAACCTGGCGATCTTGAGTCCAACTACATAGCGGGTTTTGATGGTGCTGCAGTTGGTAATGTCCAGCAGGTCATGATAGTTCCTAAGCTGAAGGTACCTGGTTCAACTCAGAGGCAGTATTGCTCAGATGCTCAGTTAAAGCTTGCGGATATAGATCCTTGTTGAGGTAAAAGAAATGGCAGGAGAATTATCTATTATCTTGCCAGGCTTTTTGCTATCTTAATTTCTTGTGAACTACAGAGAACCACGAACTCAGTGATGCACCACAGATAACCACGAACTCAGTGATGCACCACAGATAACCACGAACTCAGTGATGCACCACAGATAACCACGAACTC
>JABMQF010000075.1 GCA_013203345.1 Candidatus Woesearchaeota archaeon | reverse complement strand
TTTTGGGACTATCCCAAAATGTTTGAGTGTTACAGAATGGTATTCATAGCTGTCATGTGTGATTATGTCCGGGTTTGGGTTATTGATCTCTTTCAGTCGGTTGGTGAGAGCATCCAGGAAACGATGTTGTTTTAGAGAGCATTTTGAAACGGATATAAGAGGTATCATTTTCTTATCACATCACCTTACAAAGTAGGATTTTATTATTCTTTATATCAGCAATGACCTTGTTTCTTTGTGTATTGCTAAGAGTTCGCCAGTCGAAATTATATGTTGATCCTTCGTTGTCCTTGATTTTAATTTCGGATGGATAGTCATGTTGGTAGGTATCTACATAGTTTGACAAATTGGGAGTTGATATAGGCAGTGTATCATGAGAAAAAACGTATGGTTCGGTGTTTGTGTTGGTGTTGATCCTTGAGGTTTTTGATACACGGTTCAGGTTTACGTAGATATCTCCGAAGGGTTCAGATTGTGATAATGTGATTGTTCCTTCGCTGTCGAGCTGGAGCAGGTGCATGAGTTTAGATGCTGTGTCTTTGTGCGGATCTTCCATGTAATAGATTTTGAAGTCTTTGAGTCTCATTGCATCTTTTGGGTTTTCATTGAGCTCCGAGAGTAGGATGTTCCGCCATGGGAGGAGATTTGAGATTGACTGTTTCATAGCTTGCATGAATTCTTGGCGGGTATTTCTTTTGTGTTTTTCTGACGGACTATAAGTTTGCAGGACAGGGGAAAGATAGTTCTGTGTTTTGGTTATCTCAGATTCTTGGTTTTCAGCATTTTCTATAGAATGATATGATGATCCTTTCTTAGAGTTTAACAGATGAGCCACCTCTCTTCTCATGTTTCGTTTTTTATGGAAGTCCTGCCAATATATTTTCATTCTCTGCCTGAAGAGATCTTTTTGTTGTTGTGTCCATTCTCTTTGTTGGCGTTTGTATTCTGCCCAATTGGGGATGCTGTCTTCATAGACTTTAAAGCGTATCATCCAGTCTTGGTCATCGAGCCATTTGCTCATAGGCGCAAGCAGTTCGTGGTTGACTTTGCGTGATAGCATGAAGGCTAAATCTTTAATCAGTTTGCCAGCTATTCTCAGGTCCAGTTCTGCGATTTCTTGAGGGGTTAGGTCGTCATTGAGGATCATTTCTTGTGATCCCACATATAATGAGCGTGCTTTGGTGATGGGTATCATTTTAATGTTTTTGTTGAATTGTATCTCCTTACCTCATCAAGTTGTTTTTGATAAGTGGTATAACAACAGGGTCCGACTCCTGTTGAGATATTATAATCATTAAATTCTTCTTTCAGTGGGCCTACTCCGTTTTGATAGAGGACTTTGTCATAGTTACCTCCATATCCATAGATACGTCCGCAGTACATGCAGTTTTTGTAGAACTCGTCATGGTCAAGGATTGAATCAATGTCTTTGACTTCTTCTGATCTGGTTGAGGATAGTTTATCCTCAAGGTTTGGTTCATATTTGGGTTTATTGAATTCCATTTTCTTGGGTATAGGGATCTGATTTGTGGTTGATTTATCTCAGACTTTTCTTCAGGAAGGTTTTCAAGATTTTGGTAAGCTTTTTTCCTGATTTGATTCCATTCATCTTGCACCAGCCTGTAAATCTAGTCCAAGTTTTGTCATCAACGTCTCGTATTATTTTATCTGCCATCTTGATAAAGTTGTATATCAAAGGATATATATAAAAATTTGTGTAATTTAGGCTAATTTCCAAAAATGGTTGATTTTACTGGTGTGTTATGGGATTAGGTAGGCAGCATGGATAAGATCAAGTTCAAGCACACAGATTATATTGCGATAGACGATACACATATCTGGTCAGATCTTCATAAGCCTGAGAAGTGGCAGGACATAGATTCTGATTCCATGAAAGCTATCAGGGATGCGGTTTGCAGGTGATATCAGTGTTTGTGATGGTGGGGCATGACAATTACATCAATACTGAGCTTATTGCAGCGATATTACGTCCTGATTCTTCGCCTGTTAAGAGGCTCAGGCAGTCGGCAGAAGAGAAGGGTATGTTACTCAATGCCTCATCAGGGCACAAGGTCCGAAGCGTAGTGGTCTTGAGCACTGGGCAGGTTGTTTTATCCGCTCTTCAGCCATCGGCAGTCAAGAAGCGGGTTGATGATTTAGAAATTTCTAAATAGCAACTTGTCTGCATCTAAAGTTTTTCTTTTCTTACATTCCCTGGCATTCCTTCAATCCTTGGTTGGAAAAGCCTTTGATTCCTGCATATTCCTTGAAAAGTCAAAAAACTTGCCCATTTAGAAAAAAATTAGAAAAAACGCTCCAAAACGAAAAAAAGGACTTGCCATATTGGCTAAGTCCTTGATTTTCTTGGTAGTCCCAACGGG
>JABMQF010000074.1 GCA_013203345.1 Candidatus Woesearchaeota archaeon | reverse complement strand
GTCAAAAACGAAAACTGACACCCCTTTAAATAGACTGAACACCTGCTTCACAGGTGGAAAATGAAATATTTAAAACTACCTTTTTAAAAGGAATTGCTTTAAAAAAGGTCAAACAATAACTATATAAAGAACCTTCCGATAGGTTCACCCCGCAGTAGGAGTTTAAATAAGGCCTCTGTAACAATTCCTAACAATAAATATAAACAAATAAAGGTGATACCAAATGGCAATTGTAGGCTTCGAATTCACAAAGATAAATGTACAGAAAAAAGAGACTGCTCAAGGCAAGATAAAAATAAACAACAACGTAGGAATAGTAGACATACAGAAGAGCGACATGCAATTCGGTGAATCAAAACAGCATGGAATCAAGTTCATCTTTGAATACAAATCAAAATACGACCCAGGATATGCCAGCATAGATCTGGGAGGAGTAATACTATATCTTACTGATGAGAACAAAGCCAAAGAAATTCTTGAAGACTGGAAGAAAGACAATAAGATAAAGAAAGACATCGCAGAGAAAATAATAAACACAATACTGACAAAATGCAATATACAGAGCATAATATTAAGCAATACAGTCAACCTGCCGCCACCAGTTCCAATGCCTAAAGTAAATACTGCGGCAATTCCAACAAAAGAAAAAAAAGAAGAAAAAAAAGAAAGTAATGATAAATCATAAAAAACAAAAAACAAACAAAAACATACAAAATGGGTTCTGAAATAAATCTGAAAGTCGCAGAAGCGATACAGGATGATGTAAACAAGGGAATCGTAAGGATGGATTCCGGTCTGATGCACCAGACAGGAGTTCGGAGCGGAGATATCGTCGAGATAGAAGGCGAAAGGAAGACAGTAGGAATTGTCGACAGAGCATATCCTGGAGACATAGGACTCAACATAATCCGTATGGATGGAATAATACGAAGGAATGCCAAGACAGGTATCGGAGAGCTTGTCAAAGTAAGAAAAGCAGAGGTCAAGCCAGCGACAAAAGTAATCATATCTCCTGCAAGAAGAGGTATAATGATACGTGCTCCACCTGAAATTTTCCAGCAGGGACTACTCGGAAGATCTGTTGTGAAAGGGGACATCGTGGCACTTTGCGGAACCAAAAGAAGAAGGAACACCATGAGCGACAACCCATTCGCTGATGACATATTCTCCATACTTGACGAGAGCATGATGGGATTTGGACTCGGAGACATCAAGTTCATTGTCGTAGACACAAATCCAAAAGGCGCTGTTCTGATATCAAACACTACAGAAGTAGTCTTCAATCCAGAACCTACAGAGATGAAAGAAGAAGAAACAACATTCGACGCAACTTATGAAGATATTGGAGGACTTCGGGACGAAATAAAGAAAGTCAGGGAAATGGTCGAGCTTCCACTTAAGCACCCCGAGATATTTGAAAGGCTAGGAGTAGAAGCACCTAAGGGTGTTTTGCTCCACGGTCCGCCAGGAACAGGCAAGACACTCCTCGCCAAAGCTGTCGCGAACGAGACAAATTCAAACTTCTACGTAATCAACGGTCCGGAGATCATGAGCAAATACTACGGGCAGTCAGAAGAGAACCTCAGAAAAAAATTCGAAGAGGCAGAAAAGAACGCACCAAGCATAATATTCATCGATGAAATAGATGCCATAGCCTCCAAAAGAGAAGAAACAAAAGGTGAGGTCGAAAGGAGGGTTGTTGCCCAGCTACTCGCACTAATGGATGGACTTCAATCAAGAGGGAAAGTCGTTGTTATCGCAGCATCTAATGTACCCCAACTACTCGACCCAGCACTTCGAAGGCCAGGAAGATTTGACAGAGAAATAGATATAGGTGTTCCAGACAAGAAAGGCCGGCTTGAAATACTCAAAATACACACAAGAAACATGCCTCTGAACGAAGATGTTGATCTAAAAGAAATTGCAGGAGTCACCCACGGATTTGTCGGCGCAGATCTCCAATCACTAGCAAAAGAAGCAGCCATGATTGTTCTGAGAGTTGTACTACCCGAACTTCAACTCGAAAAAGAAGAAGCAATACCTAAAGAGACTCTAGAAAAACTCAGGATCTCACAAAAAGATTTCTGGGAAGCACTAAAAGTAGTCAGGCCCAGTGCAATGAGAGAAGTTCTTGTAGAAATTCCAAATGTAAAATGGGATGATGTTGGAGGGCTTACTGACGTGAAGCAGGAACTGAGTGAAGCAGTTGAGTGGCCACTTAAGAACCCGGAAGTCTTCATAAGAATGGGAGTCACACCACCTAAAGGAATACTACTATACGGACCGCCAGGAACAGGCAAGACAATGCTGGCAAAAGCTGTTGCGAACCAGTCAGAAGCCAACTTCATACTAATAAAAGGACCTGAACTTCTATCTAAATGGGTGGGAGAATCAGAGAAAGCTGTCAGGAAAGTATTCGAGAAAGCAAGACAGACCTCTCCTTCAATAGTATTCTTCGACGAGATAGACGCGCTAGCACCAAGAAGAGGTGCAGGTGGAGACAACCGAGTAAGTGAAAATGTGGTCAACCAGCTATTGACTGAGATAGATGGACTGGAAGAGTTGCACAATGTTGTAGTCATAGGCGCAACAAACAGACCAGACATACTCGATACAGCACTTCTCAGACCAGGAAGGTTTGATAGGATAATAATGGTAGGCTCACCTGACGAGAAGACAAGAGATATAATATTCCAACTACACACAAAAAACATGCCACTCAGAGAGGACGTAGATATCAAGGAATTGGCAAATAAGACAGAAGGATACGTCGGGGCAGACATTGCCAACCTTTGTAGGGAAGCTGCAGTGATATCTCTTCGGCAAGATATGGAAGCAAAAGATGTCGCAAAGGTCCATTTCGATGAGGCACTAGAAAAGGTCATACCATCAATAACCCCTGACATCGAGCAATCATACAAGCATCTTAAAGATCATTTCACAAAAGCAAGAGCAAGAGAGATGAAAGAGTCCAAGCCGAACTATTTCATGTGAAGTCCTGCTTTTCGCTTGCTAATCAACTAAAAAAGAGATGAAACAAATGGAAGCAAAGCCAGGAGACAAAATCAAAGTTCTGTGTGAAGAAAAAGAGCACACAGGAATTCTTATCGACACTAAAAAAGACACAACAGTCCTTAAACTTGCAAACGGATATAACATAGGTATTAGCAATGACACAATAAAAAATATTGAAGTCATCGAGAAAGGCAAAGATATAGAGATAAAATACTCTGCAGGATCGGGTGAGAAGCAAGGCCTGCCTAAGATATCAGTGCTCCACACAGGAGGAACAATCGCATCTAAAGTAGATTACAGAACAGGAGCAGTATACAGCT
>JABMQF010000073.1 GCA_013203345.1 Candidatus Woesearchaeota archaeon | reverse complement strand
GAACAACATGAAATTACACCGTAGTGCGAGCGCGGCAAAGGTATTGCGCAGGTAGCCAGACCATGTCAGGTCAGCAAAACAAACACCAGTTCTACCAACTATTTCACTGGTACTTCCCTATAAAGAATCAATAACAAAAATACCCCTTCAGGAAAAGTTTCGAGCTTTGCTTGAAACCCTGTCAAATCTTTGATTCGGCAATGTCAGAATTTAGTCCAAAAGCACCGTTGCAAAGGCTGGATAGGCACACCTTAATTGACAGACCTGCTGAATTATCAATTACACCACTCAGAAACCTTTATAAACGACCTTCTTCTCCTAAGCTGTATTGCCTAGCATGAGGGTTAGCCGAAAGGGACCTTATGCATACTGCAGGGCGATAATGATGCAGTGATAGACTTTACTTGTTCTATTGCTGATATAAATGATGATTGGAGGTTCAAGAATGACTGATGAACAGCTTTTGGTGCCTATTGACCAGTATTTGAAGGCAGGCATCCATATAGGAACTAAGTTCAAGACAAAGTATATGGAGAATTTCATATATAAGACAAGACCTGATGGTCTCTATGTACTGAACCTGCAGAAGATCGATGAACGTATAGCTATGGCTGCCAAGTTTATGGCCCGTTACGAGCCCAAGGATATACTTATTGCGTGCAGGCGTGAGAATGGCTGGAAACCTGCCAAGGTGTTTAGCAAAGTGACTGGTATAAGGGCTTTTCCAGGAAGATATCCTCCGGGAATTCTTACAAATACTAATCTTGAGGATTTTATCGAGGCAAAGGTTATGCTTATTGTGGATGCATGGCCTGACAGGAATGCGATAAAGGATGCTGCAAAAGTGGGAATACCTATTGTTGCGCTTTGTGACACAAATAACCAGACTAATAATCTAGATATGGTTGTGCCTTGCAATAATAAAGGTAAGAAATCTTTGGGTTTGTTTTTCCATATACTTGCCACAGAATACCTTCGAGAGAGGGGATTGCTTCCTCGTATGCAGCCTTTGGACGTTCCTGTTGAGGATTTCACAGAGATGTAAATTTTTTATTTATTTTTTTTCAAAAAGAGGTTCTGAATATGGCTATTGCTAAGATGATAACATGGATAATGAATATTATAAGCTTGACAAGGGAAGGGTTGTTGTATCTACGGGAGGTACATGCCCTTTAAGATGTAAGTATTGTTATACATATTCAGATGATTTCAAGGCGTTTCCAAGGAATTCTCCAGACAAGGTAGTGTCTGACCTGAGAACATTTGCTAATAGGATAGACCTTGTTCAGCTGGGTTATGATACAGAGCTTTTCCTTCGGCAGAAAGAGGCTATATCTCTGATAGAGGGGGTGGAGGATATTGGTAAGGATATCTCTTTTGCCACAAAGATGCACCTTTCAGACCAGACAATAGATTCTTTGTCTGCCACAAACAAAAGGATGCGCAAAGCATTATACCCTCTACCCGGAACTGAGAATTACCTAACAGCGTTTGTCTCTTTGATTGGATTTGAGACTGCAAGGATGCTGGAGCCTAAGGCTCCTTCATCAGAGAATAGGATAATGACGATAAAGAGACTTCACGACGCAGGAATTCCCACTTACGTTTTTATCAGGCCCCTTTTACCTTTGGTGTCAGATGGAGAGCTGGAGAGGCTGTTTGACGAGACAAGAGATTTTTGTGATGGTTATGTTATCGGCAAGTTGTATTGTGATCAAGAGATGATGTCAAGTCTAGGTATATCACAGACATCTGGCAAAAGGCGGATGGTATGGGGTCTTGACCAGAGGACCTGGGATGTTGTCATCGATGACAGGATCTCTGCATTGAGCAACGGAAAGACTGTTTTTGATTCATCCCTTCAAGCAGTGAATGCTGTGAGGAAAAATGGTTATCAGGAAGCCATCATTGAAGGTATGCTGGCAAGTCCTGGGACCGATATGCTCGATACTAATTTTTATTCTACGAGGCTGTCAGTTCCTGATAACATAAATCATATAATCATACCAGACAGGACGGCTGATAGGGCTCCGGGACTGACTCTGATAAAGAATATCTTTACAGGCGATTTCTTTAACATCCCATCTATTTATGATTTTGATGCTATAAGGAGATTTTATGAGGGGAATGTCCTGGCCATTGATCAACCTCCTAATGTGTGCGTGTCATCTCCAAGAACTATGTTGCTGGAGGATGGGAGGCTTTTTGCCAATTCAGATTTTATTGCGAATTTTGATCTCACAGAAGCTGTGACTCAAAGCCTTCTCAAAGGCCTGGAAAACGCTCTTTTAAACAAGGAATCTTTTATACGTGTTTGTGAGGGTCTGGAAGAACGAATCTGCACTGCAAGGATTGATGAAAAGACATTCTGGAAAGTGAAGAAATCAACGACTGTAAGGTGATTTATTTTTTTATTTCTTCTATTCCTTCATTCACTATCTTGAATACTACTTCTCTGTCTTCTGCTATGCTTCTGTGTTTTTTCAGGATTGCTTTCCTCGCTCCTTTATGTCCGCTCTGAAGCTCGACAAGGCATTTGCTTCCGTACTTGAGAATATCTCCCCCTACCATCTTTATACCTGAACCTTCAAAATTGGAGTATACTTGGTTTGTTATCAGGATGGGTATATTTTTTCGTCGTGTTATCTCGCTGAGGTATGATATCTGTATTCCAAGATCCTTATTGACATCATATACATTGTTTGTCTTGCCTATCTCTATTCTGTAGAGCATGGCGATAGTGTCAACAATTATTATCCCTATATCTTCATCTATTAGTTTGCTAAGTTTACCAAATGCGTTTCTTTGCTCTGAGAAGTTAGTTGGTTTGAGGAAAGTGGTATTTTTGATTATTTCTTCGTGTTCTTCTGGAGCAATCTGTTTCATCCTTTCAACAGAGAACCCCCCTTCTGTATCTATATAAATGACTCTTTTGCCTTTTTTGGCTATGTGTGTGGCGGCAATTATGCATATATTTGTTTTTCCGCTTCCTGAAGGGCCGTATATTGTTGTTACAGTGTCTGTCTCAAATCCTCCGTCGAGGAGTCTGTCCAGAATCTCTGATCCTGTTGATGTCCGGGATTCCATATTGTTTAAAATCCCTCATCTGGTTTTATAAAGCTTTTGCTAAATTTATAAACTCTTTATTTATTCAGTTATAGTATGAAAGTCAAGAGTGTTTATATCTACTTGCTTGTTGCAGTTGTGTTGCTTACATTTGTGATGAGGATTTACCTGTCTTTTCAGACACCTCATTTTGAGATGGGCGAGGCATACTTCACTTACCGCCAGGTTGATTCTATTCAAGAGGGGTTTTTACCATCTTATGTGGATGATCTCAGCTACTCTGGCAGGACAAGGATATTCCCTCCTGTATACTATTATTTGTTGTCAGTGTTCTCATTATTTGTTGGAACATCAATTGCGCTTAAGATAATTCCTAATGTGCTGGCTTCATTTTTGGTTGTTATTGTGTATTTTATTGTACTGGAGATGACCCGGAAAAAAGATATTGCTTTATTTTCTTCCTTTGCCGCAGGGTTCATACCGGTATTTTTTGCAGGTACTGTCAACTCTGCATCTATTATGTCTCTTACTATTCCTCTGATTTTCTATCTTGTTTATTGTTTTATTCGTATCAGGGATAGAAAATTCCTTTACCAATTCCTTTTTTTCTCTTTTATACTTACATTGACGAGCGCCATATCTTTTCTATTCGTATTTGCCTTGTTGATTTATCTTATGTTAGTCAAGCTTGAGTACAAAGTGCATAGTAAACTTGAGGTGGAGGTCATACTTTTTGTGACTTTTATGTCTCTTTGGATAAACATTTTGATTTACAAGAAAGCTTTTCTTTTTCATTCTTATGCATTGATATGGCAGAACATTCCTTCACAGATTCTTGACTCTTTTTTTCAGCAGGTTGATGTATTGGGGAGTGTTTCAGGTATAGGGTTGATTCCTTTACTTTTCGGAGTTTATGCTGTTTACAGGTATATGTTCAAGGAGAGGGATAAGAGTACATATCTTCTCATGGCTTTCGCTTTGGCTGTTGCAGTGCTTCTTTGGTTCAGGCTTATAACGCTTGATATTGGTTTGATATTTTTAGGGGCTATACTGGTAATTTTGCTTGGTCAGTCATTGAATTTGATGTTCAAGTATATTGAGCTGAGTAAAGTTTCCAGATTTAGTTATTTGTTTTGGGCATGTCTCGTGGTACTTTTATGCATGACATCTGTATTACCTTCTGTGGCAAGGGGTTCTGTTAGTGTTTATGATTCTGTCAATCAAGATGAGATTGACGCTCTTTTGTGGTTGAGAGAATCAACACCGAAGAATTCTGTAATCCTTGCTTCTGTTGGTGAGGGTAATATGATTACTGCTGTCGCAAAGCGCAGGAATGTGGCTGATGACGACTTCATACTTATCAGGGCACCGGAAGATATTTTTGAGGACATAGATGCGATATACACATCTATATTGAAGATAAATGCTGTTGAGTTATTAAACAGGTATTCTGTGGACTATATTTACTTTTCACCTAGATCCGCAAAAGAGTTTGGGGTGTCTGATCTTAGGTTTGCAGAACCGGATTGTTTTGATCTCGTGCACAATTCATCTGTTCTTGTGTATGAGGTGAAGTGTGAGGTAAAGGTGAGTTAGAATGAAGTTTGTAGATATAGGTATTAAGAGAAGGAATATTTTCCTTTTTGTTGTAGCATTACTTTTTGTAGTGCTTGTTTTTCCTACATTTGTCAGGTTCTATTCTGGAAATGATTCACTTATCGGTTCAGAGTCATATTACCATTTCCGAGCTACAAAAGAGCTTATTCAGAATGGATATATGAATCCATTCAACCCTCCTGAAGATATTGGTGATAGGAGTTATCAGTCAAGGAATTATTTTTTTAATCCGTATCATTACTTACTTGTTTATGCTTCAAGCATAGTATCTCTGGCTGCTGCTTCGCGTGTAGTGCCTTTCTTGCTAGGTATAGCTGCAGTATTATTGTTCAATCTTATACTGGTATCATTTATTGATGTCAAGTATAAGAGGCATGTCATACTGGCATTTCTCGTCATAAACCCTGCTTTCATTTATACTTTCACAGTTTCTAATCAGCATTCTGCCGCGGTTGTACTTTCTCTTTTAGGTTTTTATTTCTTCATGAAACCTGGAAAGCACAATTTCGTGTTTTCAGTTATATCTTTTGCTGCTGTTTCTTTTTTCAGCATTTATAATGCGTTGATAGTGACTGTCTTGATGTTAGGTTATATTATTTCGAGTAGGGAGATGCATAGCCGGTTTGCTGCTGTTGTGTTCATGTTGGCATTGTTATCTTTCACGAACAAGGTGAGTTTCTATTACAACTTTTCATTCACTCCTGATGCGAATATTGCTGGCATTATTTTTGCGGATCTAGGAGGTATTATTGGTTTTGGTATATTCACCGCAGTTTTAGCATTCTATGGTGTTTTCTCTAATTGGAAAAACAAGTCATCTTTCATGTATTTCTTTTTAATATCTATTTTGATACTTGTGTCTCTATTGTATGTCGGGAACGTAGCAAACATATATCTGATGTTTTTCATGGCTGTTGCAGCAGGTCTTGGTTTTGTGAAGCTTTACGAACGCCAATGGAGTGTGACACCTGTGAAGAATTTGGCTATTTTGATAATCGTGTGCGGGCTTGTTTTTTCTTGTGTATCTTATATGAACCGTCTTTCATATCTTTATCCTGATGAAGGTGCCGTTGAAAGTCTTCAATGGCTTGGTTCAAACACATTTAAGGATGGTTTTGTTCTTAGTCATTATAATCAGGGGTATCTTATATCAACAATAGCCAGAAATCCAGTGATTGCTGATTCTCTTATGACGTCAGATTATGATCAGAGTTTTCTTTACAAGGTGCAGGATTCTATATTTTATGCTCGGAAGATTGTTCCTGCTAAGCAGTTGATGGCGAGTTATAATATAGAGTATATTTACATCACGCCTGATATGGTATCAGGTGATGTTTGGAGAAGACCTGATGAGGGTTTGTTGTTCCTATTCACTAGCAGGAGTACATTTGAGAATGTATATGATAAGGATGGATACCAGATATGGCAAGTAGTGAACACTACAGTTGAAGATTAAGCTGTTTATGCACAAAAATACTTGCAAAAACCACGTACTTTAGTAAGGGGTGAAACGACTGCGGCGAATTTTTATGATTTTTTCTTGATAAAGTCTGCTATGGTGTAAGCACCTTCTTCTTCATTGTCTGATATGTTGATAGGAACTTCTCCTTGTTCAGCGTATTCTTCTATAATCCTTATTTTGAGTATATTCTCAAGTTTTCTTGCCATATCTATGCTTGGTTTAAATTGTCCTGCTTCTATTTTTTGCATTATTGAACATTTTTCATTAAGTCTTTTTGCGAATTCTTCTTGATTCATCCCGAGTTTTTCTCGAGCATGTTTAATCTTTCGCGGGTAGTCTTCTGTTATTATTTGTAGTATCTCTTTTCTTGCTGGCAGGTATGCTTGAGTCTGTCTGATCTTTGGTGCTCGCGGTATCTGTACAGCTTTGCCAAATCTTGTGCATTGCGGACACACATCAAGGGTGGTTCCTTCAAGTCTTGATTTGAATAGTGGAGCTTCTTTTCCACACATATCACATGTTGCCATATTTTTCACCTTCCGTTTATGGTGATTATTATTTTTCTTTTTCTTGGTCCATCAAAGCAGCACAGGAAAATGTCCTGCCATGTTCCCATAACAAGCTTCCCATCATTCACAGGTATTGTTTCACTTGGCCCGATTATTGCTG
>JABMQF010000072.1 GCA_013203345.1 Candidatus Woesearchaeota archaeon | reverse complement strand
GGCTTGCAAATTGATTGTCAAACTTTTAGGGATTACAAATTGCACCCTAAAGGGAGGGGTATTGAACCCGTGCAATTTGAAATAATTATCCGCAGACTTTCCGACCGCTTAGCAGTATCATAGATATTCTAATCAAAGAAATATTCAAATTATTTACTATTCTCACGGATTGCGTCGATATAAAACTGCTCACCTTTAGTGGGATTTTTTCGTCGCTCAACTCTCTGCATCCTTTTCAATAATTCAACAGATTCCTCTGCGTTAAGTGCTGGTGTTGCTTCAATAAATTGAACCATATTATTCCCTCCTTTTCAAATAAGCGACCTTTATTTATAAAATTATCTTTTTTGGATCTAAAAGTTCAAACTATTACCAGTTCTTAATTTTGTAACGAGAGGATAAATATCCAAATACATAAGGGTTGTGCCTGATATTTGTTTATGAACTACTGAATTAGAATAATATTCTTTCTTATTTAATGCTTTAAAATAATTCTTTTGGTAAAAATGAAATGTGTCTTTACGCTTCTCAGAATTCCGTTTCGCATCAACTGTCAAAAATCTGCAAGCAGAAGTTTGATTCAAGTAAACCGCTCTTTGTGCGGCCCAGACTACCATACAGCTACCTAATCCTTTCATTTGATATCTGTTGTCTACAGAAATACGACCAATCTTTAATGCAGGTAAAGATTTATATCCAACGCCCTCATCCCTAAATTGTGCCTTTAAAGAAGCATCAAGGCGTATGCTATCATTCAAAACAGTTATGTAACCTAGTAATATCAACTTATTATCTCTTTTTGTGCTATATCTTGACTTATTCTTTTTATCAAACACTAAAAAAGTGTTTGAAACCACTAATTCCTGAGCTCGCAATGCATCCTCAATCAAAAAATCCTTAAGTTCTCTCTGATAAGTCTGAAAGAATTCTATAATCTCGCTGTGTTTTTTCTTTATTCTTTCGAAACATAGTTGTTTCTTCCAGTTACCAGGATTATACCGCCTTCTCATAGTCACCATGCAAAATATATATGCTGACAAGACTATTAACACATCTCCAAAGAATTCCGCAAGTAACAATGTTAAAATCGGAAAATTTTCAAGGTTTCACAGAAAAAACCACTAAAAAAGAGCTATTTCTGAAAACTCTTTCAGATAACTATGAATAAAATCTAGCACCTCATCCTTTTCAGCTTTCCAAACTCCTACACCTTGTCTTATGACTCTCCTGATTTCCCCTGGCGTGGCGGGAGAAATCTTTAATGCAGATTTAATGATTCATACTTCCCACGCACCAAAAACATTATATATATATAGTGCCTGCCATCCTGTATCAAACCAAAAGAGACAACACCATGAACAAAAAAATCATACTCACTCTAATCATCTCAATATCTCTGCTGATCATGCTGTCTGGCTGTGCTAAACTCGGAGAGGAACAGGCAGGGCAAGCCCCTAAGAAACTGAAGATGCCTGTGAGCAAGGAAGCGCCCACTGCCGCGAAACAGCCCGCAACAAAAGACAAAGCCGCTTCTGGTGCGATCGCCCCTGCAACAGAGGCGGAGTCAAGCCCTGGCCTGCCTGCGAAGACTTCCAGTTCTGCTCCGCGTGCCGATGGCTGCTACCTAAGGATCAATGATGATTCTCATTTGCTGACAAGGTCTGATAAGGATGAATGCAGGAACCTCTTCATAGCACTTGAGAATAAGGATGGAAACAACATGGGTCGTAAGGGAAAGATTGACTTCCACAGACTGCTGAAAATGCTGGATCATGAGTTCGGGGAGAGTGAAATAACTGATGCGAGGCAGCTACAACTATATTACAAGGAAGGCGACCACTATGACTACTTTGACAGTGTAAAGAGTCTTTTCAGCCAACCTGGTTGCGAATGGATAGAATTCTTCGACATAAGGCTGTACTGTTTCAATGAGGTGACCGGGACTGTCTATGACAGGAGGACCAAGCAAAACAATCTGCGTTTCATCATTCCATACTTCACAATGCTGAAATACACCAGCAATATTGAATTTTACAACCCGCTCGTGGGTGAAACGAGCAATGCGTTTGAGTTCATGTTAGATACTGATGTGACTTTTTATGATGCTACTGAAGACGAATTATTTGATGAGTCTGGTTGTTCAGATTCCCTTGAGATGGGTGCAGCTGCAAAAAACAAGGAAGGCGGTGGTGAGATATACATATGTCCTAAGATGTTGCATCGTGGAGCCCTTGGGAACAAAATAAGTTATACTGCAATACTGTATCATGAAGCGAACCATAACTTTGATGAACTGTCTCATAATGAACGCCTTGGTCATATAACTTGTGAAGAAGATGATCCCACACACAACGGGGATAGGGATTTTACCAGTGTCTACGGTGCGCACATAGCATACCTTTTCTCAATGTCACAGAATGACATCTTACCGTCTTGTGAACGTCTTGAATCATTCAAGCAAGCAGAATTTGAAATGAAAAACAAGCTTTGCCAGCGCCCCATTGCACCATCGCACAGATATACTAAACCAAGGTGCATGGGAACAGTTTCAGCACCTCTCTTCATAGAATAAATCTACCTCCCCAGCTTCCCAAAACCCATACACATTGTTCTCAAGAACAAAAACATCCAAAGATGGAAGACATCGCATCATTTGGCTGCACAACAACACTGCCTGATAAAACATCTTGTGATTCCATATCCTGCTGTCTTGACAATCGAATGCAACAGACAGAGATTCAAGTACATACTGCTGATGATGTCTGCATGGATGATTACTATGACGCGCCTGATTTCCCCTGGCGTGGTGGGAGGAATCTTTAATGCAGATTTCATGACTCATACTTCCCACGCACCAAAAACATTATATATATAGTGCCTGCCATCCTGTATCAAACCAAAAGAG
>JABMQF010000071.1 GCA_013203345.1 Candidatus Woesearchaeota archaeon | reverse complement strand
TTTGATAGCCTTGCTCACGGAAATATCGCCACAGTATTAAATCTATGTTTCCAAACACAAGGTCATCGTCGCAAAACTCATCATTGACATTTCCATAGAACAGGATAAACCGATCACCCGTGTCCAATCTTATTTTTTCTGTAAGGCGCGAGATACTCATTCTGCTTCTCTCCTTTTGGCTTGTATCTCTGATGGCTCACGCTGACGAACCGCTGCGATATCACGGTATTCGGGTTTCGCGCCTCCCATGCACTCAGGTGCCTCGGCCTGTAACCCCGCCTCATTTAAGGCCCCAACTATCTCATCGGCCCGTTGCTGCAATGTTCCTTCATCTACAAACGTTTCATCATAGGAATGTGTGGAAACAGAGTTCTTTCCGAATTCACCCTCTACGGGGCTAATCACCGTAACAACCTCACTGCCAGGGATATTCTTGACTTTGGCGATATATGCGTTGCGCATATCGTCACCTTCATAGGTTGCGTCTTCAACCTCAAACCCCTGCCCTCTGAGTGCTTCAACTGCTAATTCGGCAACATTACTTCGTAGTTGAGACGCAAGGATATTCTGTCTTGCATGTTCAACAATTTCTCCCGTCCTGGGGTTTAATGCTTCTATCCTGGATAAAATGTCTTTGACCTCTTCAATTTAAGGGTGTTTTCTTCATTGATCAATTGGTTTTGAAATGCTTTGATCTTTTCCTCATAGGTAGAAAGTTCGCCATGTGTCCAGTAGTCTACCTCAAGTTCCAATATGTCTTTCTCATTTCCCTGGCCTAATTCCAATTGATACTTGCGGTTGGCACGGGCTTCCTCGGGCAGTGAACGAGCCTCCTTCAAGGCCTCCTGATGAAGGATGATAAATTCCTTTTCCTTTTGCATGACAAGAATCCTTAAGTCCGCTATATCCCAGTAAGTCCTTTGTCCTGTGCTGAGTGCTGCCTCCGGCATACCGTCTTTCATATTCCTGCGGGCATCTTCTACATGCCTACGTAATGAATCCAGCTTGCTCGGGGCAAAGCGGTGGTGCGGCAGTTTTTCCGTTTCTTCAACAATTTTAGCAAGCTCATTGAAAAATGCCCCGGCAGTAGTTTGCTTTCGTTTTGCTTCCGCCACTAATGAAGCTATCTGACTTTTCATGTCTTTTGCAGCATTTTCTTGATCCCTTAAACGAGACTCAACAGGAGCCAGGCGGCTTTGTATTTCCTGCTCAGTTTCCCTTCTAATAGCATCGAGATGCTCAGGCAGGTCACGGCTTAAACTTCTTAACCTGCTCTCCTGTTCCCTTAATCTGCGAAGCTCACGATCCTCAACAACATAACGTGCATTAAGTTTCACCCTGACACCTGCCAAAAAAAGTGAAGACTACCAACAGAATTGTGGTAAATGGGGGGATCTACCCTATTGGTTATTTTTTACCCGAGACTTACCCTAAAAGCAACCATTTAGAGGACCAATTCATCATCAAGTGCCAATGAACTCAAATCCCACCTGACACACTTGTAAAAACCACCAAACCATTTTAGTTATTCGTCCTTCAGTAATCCAACCCCTAACGACCGCATTTCCATTGAAATAGGCATATTATTGCTCAGTATTGGAAGTTAATGTTAATTTTAAAGCTGCCCTTTGCCTGCCGAGATGTACTATTTGATTTGAATCTATGTATAGCCAACCTCTAACCCTGGCAACATCTCATATTTTTGTAAGGCTGAGGTATTTTGGTCTGTTATATCAACATGATGTAAATTTCAGATATTTCAATGATATCATACAAAAGGGCAGCTTGATAATATGATATCCAGAAAGAATTAGCAAGAACCAGTGAAATAGAAAATGAGAATAAGAAAGAAGGGAAGAAGAAAAGAAGAGAAGAAGCGAGACAGGAAATAAGAAAGGTAGGGAAAGTGATATATAGAAAAGTCATATAAAAACTTAAATAATGTGTATTTGTTTGCTCAATTTAATCTTATCATGTTCATATGGATGGTAAATATTCTTTCCGGAACTGTCCCCCAAAAGCACACGAAAGAGCTATCCTTTGGTTTCTGGGAGGGGCACTATCGACCCCTCCCATTTTTTTGTCAAATTTATTGTTTGATCAAAACAGCGAGAATTGTGCCTGAACCGGGTTATTGGTATCTTCTAATATCTTGTCAAGATCCTCTTCCGTCACTTCAATATGTGTGACCTTCTTCTTTCGCTTCCCAGTGTACTCAATGAACTTGACCTTGATAATCCGATCGCCTATCTTCTCAACTTCAGTACTGGCTTTCTTTATTTCCGAAGAAGGCTTGTCTTTCTCTTCCTTTGAGATGGTCACAATCTCTGGTTTACCCGCGGGCTCTTTCTCGGGGAATGATTCCAAACCTTTGGATATGCTCACTTCAACCTGTATTTCCTTTTTCCTGTAATCAGCCCACATGTCTTTGAGGGTCTTGTTCTCTCCGGACTCGGATTTCTTTACCAGCATCTTGGCAAGTTCTATTGCCATGCTGTCAGATGTCTCTGAGAGTGCTGCAAGCCCCTTGTCAGTGAGTTCGCCTTCAAGCGCAAGGCTGGATGTCAGTTTTGAAGCCATGAGCTGCAT
>JABMQF010000070.1 GCA_013203345.1 Candidatus Woesearchaeota archaeon | reverse complement strand
CCGGTTTATTTATTCCCATCGTGAGACCTCCTTTTCTCGACGGAAAACAAGGAATCACAAGACGTTCTTAAGCTTTTCGGAGCTTGAGAACGTCATATTCTTGAGATATCTACAAAGCCGAATTGGGTGATAATATTAATAACTACAGATAGAACACAAAATACGTGGACCCACAGATATATACTGCAAACAGCCTGGATGCATTATTAGTGCTCGGCGGTGAAAGCAGCGAACACAACCGCAGCCATCATGCTCACTATATTTATTCTGGTATTAAAAGGAAAGGGCATCTGGATCTGGTCCTGACCGGCAGGGGCAGCGGTCTTAACAAAACCCTCCCCGTAGAACCTGAATCAGTTGTCATGCAAAAGTATCTGTACTCATTAGGTGTGCCTGAGAAAAAGATGCACCTTGAGACAGAGTCTTTGGATACATTAGGTAACATGATTTTCTCACAGCCCATCCTTAACCAGATACTTTCCAGTTATGTTTCCAAAAAGATAGGCTTAGTCACAGACAGGTTTCACATGTCAAGGAGCATGTGGATTGCCAGACGGGTGTTCGGAACCAATTTTTATATTGAGCCGCTTCCCGCAGAACAAACAACCTCCTTATTTGGTAATATGCTTGAATTTGCCGTCAAGACTGCGTGGAGATACGATCTGTGGAGAGAAAGAATAGTTCCTGGAAACCAGCAAGGATTTGATACATATATGAGAGAAAAACATCCTTTCCATGTCAATGATGCTCCGCTTGGCACATACAAGGTAGGCATTCACCTGTTGAAAACAGTCAGGAAAGATTGAAGTGTTGATAACCCCCAGGGTATTCGTTTAGAGTGTGAGGTGATGTAGACCACCACACAAGTATAAATAACAAAGATGCGTAACTAATGACTGCATCGTGCTGGGGATCATATGGCAAATATTTAGTGGTCATATGGTCCGCACAGCCAATTGCATCCAGGTGTTATGAGTTGATAAGAGATGGTCGCGATAAAAAGTAAAAGTCCTTGTTGCAGAGAGATGGAATATCATAATATCCACAATGACCGCATCAAGAAAGGAGAAGGATTTGATTTAATATTGGCAAACAGATTTCAATTAATATAGCATTCTTACTTTTGCCACCAACATCGTGCTTAGCAATGTAGTGTTTAACATAAACACCAGGAAGAGGATAGTTGGGGTAGAGTTCCTTGACGCATCATCCTTCTTCAGAAAGTTGGGGATCAACCAACAAGAACTGGGTGACATGGTTGACGCAGAATTCGAAGTAGATGTTAAAAACGTAAATATATATCATCCAGGATCGCACTGAAGTAAGCAGGCAGGACATGAATGATTTCATCAACAATGGCAGTGCCTGTGATGAGTTAAGAGTATCAACCCCCACTCTTTCCTGGCAGATAACCATCAGGCCCAGGGCTTTCAAGCGCATCAATAGGCTTTGGTGGTTCAATTTGTTCATTTCTTTGCTGGGTGAGTTTCTCATGGTATGATGCGGAACAGTTCTGTGCTATTACCTTCACTTTTTTTGAGATGTCTTGTCCCAGCATATAGATGCCTGCTGGACTGAACGATCCGCATGCGTTTTTTTCTGATTTGATTAGCCACGCCCTTAAACCTTCAGCCCCACACAAAATCAGCCCTGAAAAAAAAGGTATCATTACCCACGCAGCATCTCTTCCATATACTGCCTCAGTTGCGTAAATGGTTCCAGCCATAATTGAAGCACCCAAGCCAATTCCAATCTTTGCTGATTTATAAGAAGCACTAAGTGCCTTTTTCTCATCACCGAAATACTTCAATGCATTCCTTTTCTGTACTTCAGCAGGCATCCAACCTATATACAAATGATACATCTCATCCTTGATTAATCCACCCACAGCACGTATCTTGGAGACCTCGACTGTCTTCTCAAGTGAGACCTCTTCCTCTGCAAGTATTGTCGCAAGTTCTGCCTCTTTGACCCTTTCCTCAAGCACTGATGGAAGCTCTTCTGCAAGTTCTGGATCAATCTCCTGCACAAGTTCGTAGAACATCTCTGCCTTCTTTCTCCTGTTTGTCCTGTATGCTCCATTAGCGTCAAGACACCTGACAAGCTCCTCAATCTTCTTATCTCTATCCATAGTATCAAACCTTTTTCATCTCAGAACACCGCTTTTTCAATAACTAAATAAAACACAATTTCAATCAGTAAACAATCTCCATTTCTCTTTACCTTCAAGTTCAAGAAGTATCCTGCGAGTTATTATCTTCTCTGGGTCAGGTATCAATTTGACTCTTTTCTGGAGGTCTTCAAATGAATCAAATTCTTTATCATCTCTTGCCTCAATTATTGCATTCATGTGTTTCTTGCCGAGGCCAGGCAACAGTTCAAGCTGGTGCATCCTTATAGTTATTGGCTGTGCTGTATTGAAGAAACCAACAAAATATGGTTCTTTGTCCTTGATTAGATCTTTTATGACAAACCCAAGTGTTGATCTGCCCGTGTGTGTCAATTTATCATATTGAAGTCTACCAAGTATGTGGTGTATATGATCTCTTTTACCTTCTCCTATGTAGACCTCTTCAGTAGGTTGTAAGAAAATATCTTTTTTTGGGCAAAGCTCAAGAATTGTGAATCGTTTTGTGCCTATAGCTTGCACTATTGGTGTCTTAATATGACTAGGTCTTGGATCGAACGGATATCCGTTCGGAAGAAAGTCGAGCACAATTGCTTGATCTTCCTTCTCTTTCTGATTTTCCATTTGTATTTTTATTATTTGAATTCCTTAAGTACATCTGCGACCCTTTTCAAATTCTCTTTCGTCACTGTTATTGCATATCCTTGTAGTAATGATTTGACTTCATCTGAAGTCTCAGGCATTATATCAATCATCTTAACTATGTACTCCGGTTTGATTCGAGGTATGTTAAGCTCTTCAATCTTCTTGAATATTTCCTTTGCCTTCTTTTCAGTAATTGTTGAAAACTGATTAAGATATTCCTCTGTCTTTTCTGCTCTGAAGTTAAGCTCTTCATCCCTCTTCTTAATCCTTTTTAGCTCTTCCTTCAAATGTGCCATAGTTATTGGCTTTTCATCTAGTATCTCTGGCTTTGTCATCACTCCAACCTCATTCAACCTTTGTAAGATGCACTGGGTGCACTATAAGCGTCTTTTCTTTGTCCTTATCCTTAAAGTTAACACAATAGCAGTCACCTTTCTTCTCGCAAACTACACACACCCTTCCATGGAATCTTGGAAAATACATCCCTCCATGATAAGCAGGTTCTGCTGTAAGTTTAACCCTATCGCCCAATTCTAGCTTCTGGAAAAAATTCCTTTGACTTATTTTTCCTTTGTCTCTGTGCGATTTCTTAAGCTTACTTCTTGTTCCTCTTCTAAATCCACCTTGTCTCTTCATGCTCTCCACCAATATTGTACTATTATAATATGTTCGATGCTGATATGCCATCGTATAAAAATGTTTTGCTTTTTAAATAATACATCCATTTGGAGGGTTATAGATTGTTTAAAGCCTTTTTTGAAGAGATTATATTGATGTGCTTGATAAAAAACACATTATTAGCTATTTTACAATACTAACAAATCAGTTTTCAAACGAAAGGTTTAAATACTTTAATCACGATTTCTTTTGTTGTGGAGGGTTTGAGTATCACGATCAGAAAAAGTAGGAGGCAAGACAATGAAGAGGCTAATTGGCAAAATAAAGGCAAAGTTTTCTGGTTCTGATGATTTTGAATTACCTGGAGAAGGTGATGATGGTTATCTTGAGATTCCGCCTGAAGGCGTTACTCCTGCTGCCAAGTCGAAAATCACTGTCCGACCTTTTGTTATAGAAGAATTTAGTGATATCAAACCAATACTGGAATGTCTTAGAGAAGGGTATACAATAAGTCTTGTTAACATTCGACCTCTAAAAGATAAAGATCTTGTTGAGTTGAAGAGAGCTATCAATAAGCTGAAGAAGACTTGTGAAGCTGTAGAAGGAGACATAGCAGGATTTGGTGATGACTGGATTGCACTAACACCATCTTTCGCTCATATTCACAGAGAATCTGACTCTAGAGGCGGTATGGACGGTCCTGCAGACGACATCTGAACTCTCGACGACAAAACAAAAGCTTTTTAAATTATTCTTGTATTCTACTTTATTATGTCAGAAGCTGAACAACTTAAAGGTGAAATGTGTCCTTTTTGTCACACAACAAACCTAGCTCTTTGTGAGGAGGAAATAGAAATACCCTATTTCGGGAAGGTATTCTTGTTCTCTATGTCTTGTACAAATTGCAAGTACTTCAAGTCTGATGTTGAATGCGCTGAAAAAAAGTCACCATCTAAATACTCTCTTAGTGTAGAGTCTGAGGAGGACATGAAGATACGTGTTGTCCGTTCTTCTGAAGGTACAATAAAAATTCCAAGGATTGGTAGCTTAGATCCAGGACCCAATGCAGAAGGTTTTGTGACTAATGTTGAAGGTATCCTTGAACGCTTCAAAAAACAGGTTGAACACCTCCGCAATGAAGAAGAAGATGAAGCTATCAAGAAAAAAGCACGTAATATGATAAAGAAGATAGGTCGTGTTATGTGGGGTCAGGAAAAGATTAAGATAATCATCGAAGACCCGAGTGGAAATTCTGCAATCATCAGTGAGAAAGCAGAGAAGTCTAAGTTGTGAATAATTCTCTTAATCAAGAACAGGTTTTCTTCCAAAAAGCACAGTAACAATTACACTGCCAGCACCCGCACAACCAATAACAAACAAGCTGCTTGTGCTACCATTGCCGCCTAGCGAGCATAAACCACCTACAGAAAAAAACCTAACGCAGTTGGGCGAACAACATCAAAT
>JABMQF010000069.1 GCA_013203345.1 Candidatus Woesearchaeota archaeon | reverse complement strand
TTTAGGTAGGGGATAGGGCTTGCGTATAGATTATTGTCAAACTTTTAGTTATAAGTAGATTGGTGAGGTGTGGAGGATGTCTGAATCATGAAATCTGCATTAAAGATTTCTCCCGCCACGCCAAGGGAAATCAGGCTCGTTATAATAATCATCCATGCAGACATCACCTGAAGGAATGAGGGCGACTTCCTTTTCTTTGATGACCATTCGGTCGTCGATGTTGCAATGGTCCCAGTCGCATACACGCCTTTCTGGAACTTCTGCTATGCATCCTATAGATGCGATATCTTCCATCTCATCTGGCGAGAGCCATGCTTCTATCATATGCCTTGCTGCTGGGCCAGGGTATGCCAGACTCTGTGTCTGGTTGTCATGCGTTCTTGAATACATCGAAAGTATGTATGGTGTTTCTGAAGAACATGAGATGCGCGAGTAGTCAGGTCTTCTTCCATGCACAACAGGGCTTTCTATTTCAATACATAATGATTCGCAATCCTGTTCTGTTGTTGTGTAAGTCTCAACAGGGTGGTCGCATGGAGCACCACAGTACGAAATGAAAACAGAGCTTAGAGCTGCCGCTATTCTTTTCAACCTATTTACCTCCTTGCTCCACAGAACGTTATATGAATAAATGGAAGTACATACTTAAAATATCGTACTGAAAAAATTATCAAAATGAAAAGTCAACCTATATATTCTTTAGTCATCAGAAATCCAATAATCAGCAATCCTGTGCCACAGAGAGTTCTTTCTTGTGACTTCAATACGAATCTCCCTGATATCTGACGGATGATCTATACCTTCTTCTGAGAAAGCCTGAGAAAGATTCAAAGGACTAAGCATTTCCTCGATGTCAAGAGAACTACCTTCGTTGCAAGCATATGCTCGCGTACTACCGTCACTATCATATTCTTCTATCTGGCAATAATTATCAGATGTCCTTGAAATCACGAAATCAGGCGACATAACATCTTTATGGATTGCACCAGCGCAATAGGAAATCGCAGCTCCTGCAACAACTCCTGCAGTAATAAACAAATAATTACGGTTCATAATAACACCTCCAGAAAGAGAACTATATTGTATAAATTAAAATTGACCTGTTGGATTTTTTCACAATACGCAAAAAGTGTTCAGTCACCCTCGAACTCGCACAAAGTGAACATCTTATGTCCTGCATCTGCCAGTCTTTTCCTGCCTCCGATGTCAGGTAGGTCTACTATAAACGCCATCTCGACAATGTCTCCACCAAGCTTTTCAATCAGCGCTGCGGCTGCGAGTGCTGTACCCGCAGTTGCAAGCAGATCGTCAATTACCAGCACCTTGCTGCCTCTCTCTATAGCATCACTATGCATCTCCACTTTATCAGTGCCATACTCCAGTTCATACTCATGAGATACTGTCTCTCCAGGTAATTTACCTGCTTTTCTAATAGGAACAAAGCCCTTGCCCAGCTGGTGAGCGAGCGCGCCACCAAGAATGAAACCTCTTGCTTCAAGACCTACAACCACATCAATGTCTACGCCAGTATAACGCTGAACAAATTCATCTATGACCATCCTAAATCCTTTAGCATCTTTAAGCAAAGTCGTGATGTCGCGAAACATTATTCCCTGTTTAGGGAAATGAGGTATTGTCCTAATTCTTGATTTTATTTTTTCCATAATTTCACCTTACTTAATTTTAGGTATTGTATCGATTAGAACTCCTGTAACTTTCTCTACATTCTTCTTGAATATATCCAGAATAGCTTCCCAGGTCACAGGCTCTTCGTCATCCTTCCAGCAGTCATAGTCAGTGCTCATAGCAACAGCAGCATAAGGTATTCCTGCTTCGTTTGCAAGTATTGCTTCAGGAGCTATTGACATGTTTATAATATCTGCACCCCACTGCCTGAACATATGACTCTCGGCTTTTGTTGAGAACCTCGGACCTTCAATTGTGATCACAGTTCCTTTTGGGTGGTGCTTAATATTTAGTGATTGACATGACTGGATGAGTGTCTCGCGGAGTTTTTTGTTGAAAGGTTCTGCCATAGGGGTATGAACCGCGCCATCCTTGAAAGAATCAATGAATGTTATCTTACGATGACGTGTGAAGTCGATGAACTGATCAATTATTACAATATCTCCTCTTTCTATCTCCTGGCGCAGACTGCCAACAGCAGTTGTTGCAATTATGTGTGTGCAACCTTGCATCTTTAGTGCGTGGATGTTTGCGCGATAGTTCACATTTGTGGGAGGGAACTGATGCTGATTCCCATGTCTTGCCAGCAGCACTATGTCAACACCATTAATCTTCCCTGTTTTAAGGCTTGAAGAAGGAACACCATAAGGTGTTTCTATATTAATTTCTTTTGCATCTTCAAGGATGTTCGGGTCATCCAGACCAGACCCACCAATAATGCCAATCTTAACCATGATACCACCTTTTTGTTGATGAGAATGTGGGTGTGGAGGGAATATATATTATTGTTGGTTGACTTCTTGGTTTGTATGGCTGCCTGCGCAATACCAATGCCGCGCTCGCACAGCTGTGTCATTTGATGTTGTTCGCCCAACTGCG
>JABMQF010000068.1 GCA_013203345.1 Candidatus Woesearchaeota archaeon | reverse complement strand
GTCTTGGGGGTATTGGTGCTTTACTTAGATACAAGGTGAATTATTGAGGTGAAAAAATGAATATAGAGGAAACATTCAAAGTTTACACAAAGGGAAAAAAGTTTTTGAGAGGAAAAAAAGAACACTTCATGGTACACAGCAAAAATGGAGTTCTTGAATGGATTGAGATTGACAAGGTAAAACATGCAATTGTAGGTATTGGAAACAAACCAGAACCTGAGAAAGCATTTAGAGGAGGAATACCTGTAGGTGAACTGTTAGATGGAAAAAAGAAGAAGATTTTTCATTTTCCAATGAATCAGAATAAAGTCACTGGTTTTTCTCTTCCTACAAACCCCATTATAAAGATTGAAAAGATAAACTGAACAGGATCAAAAATATTTTTTTACTTTCTATTTTCCCATATTAGTTTACGTGTTTCTCTGCACATCATGAGTTCTTCGTTTGTAGATATCACAAATACCCAGACTCTTGAAGAGAATGAACTTATTCTTGGTTTGCCAGACTTGTTGTTTTTCCTGCTATACCTGACTCCTAAGTATCTTAGGTTAGATAGTATCTTATCGCGTATCCACCAAGCATGCTCCCCTATTCCACCTGTAAAAACAATTGAATCCACTCCATCCATGGCCGCAGCATACGCTCCTATGTATTTGATTGCCCTATGACAAAATACATCTTCTGCAAGACGAGCCTCTTTTTTGTTTGATTCGTATATATCACGCATATCAGTCATTCCACAAATTCCAAGAAGTCCTGATTCTTTGTTGAGCATTTTCTCAACCATGGCGGAATTGATTTTTTCCTTATTCTGAATAAATGTGACAATTGCTGGGTCTATATCTCCGCTTCTTGTCCCCATAACAAGTCCTTCGAGTGGTGTGAACCCCATTGAAGTTTCAATGCTCTTTCCGTTCTTTATAGCAGATATAGAGCACCCATTCCCAAGATGGCAGGTTATTATCTTTGTTTTGCCTATTGGCTTTGACATCATCTTTGCAGCTTCATGTGATACATATTTGTGACTGGTTCCATGAAATCCATACCTTCTTATTTTGTATTTTTTTGCTATTGAACTTGGTATTGCATATGTATATGCTTTCTCAGGTATTGTATGATGAAATGCTGTATCAAAGACTGCTACTTGAGGTGCATTGAAAAGTTTCATGCATATTTTTATTCCTGTAACTTCTGGTATGTTGTGGAGCGGCGCTAACTCAGATATATTTTCAAGCTCTTTTATTTTATTAGCATTGATTAGAACAGGTTTTGAATGAGTACCTCCATGAACAACTCTATGGCCTATTGCATCAACCTTGAGTTTATGTATTTCTATTTCTGCTATGATCTGACGTATTCCTTGATCGTAATCACTCACTCTTTCCATATAGCCTTTAAGGACAGGAGTTTCATTGTCAAATAAGGTATACTTGATTGAGCTTGATCCTATGTTAAGGATTAGTATGTGTTGCATGTTACCTCTTTTTTTGTATTATGTGCCTGGAAAACTATTTAAATCATTCCCTCTGTGATAATTAAGAGTTTGCCAATAATTCATTGGCGAGGTCTATTTCCGACCTAAAATTCAAGGTTTCCTTGAAGGCTTGCACGCACGAAGTAATTACAAGAGGTCGGGGTATTACAACCTCGCATATTGATTGGCAAACTCTTAAGGATTGAAAATCTCACCCTAAAGGGTAGGTATTAAACCCCGTGTAAATCTCTGACGAGATTTTCAATAAATATAAAAGAGGTGTACATATGGACAGACCTGACATTGTGAAAAAAGATATCTCTGATTTTACCATAAAACCTAATATGGATAATTATGATTCTTTTTGTGAAGATTTTTCATGGGACTTGATGAAGAAAGAAATAGAATTCTTTGTTGATGGTAGTATCAATGCAGCTCATATTGCTGTTGACAGGCATGTCCAGCGACTCGGAGATAAGGTCGCATTTCATATCATAGGTGAAGATTGGGAAAAACACCCAACATACAAAGATATCTCTTTGTTATCAAATAAATTTGCCAATGTTTTGAAAAAACAAAATATTGAGAAAGGTGATAGAGTATTCATATTCCTTCCAAGAATTGAGGAAATGTATATTAGTTTCCTAGGTATTCTAAAAACAGGTGCTATTGCATCAACTTTGTTTGCAGCTTTTGGTCCTGATGCTCTTCTTGACAGGCTGTCTGATAGTGGTGCTAAGATATTGGTGACTGATTCTTCGCTTAAAGAAAGAATAAAAGATATTCGCAACCAACTTCCCGAACTTAAGAAGGTTATAGTGGTTGGTGATGATGCGGGAGATGATATTCATTTCTGGGATGAGATGAATAAGGCTTCTGATAAATTTGATGTTGAGCATATGGATCCTAAAGATCCCGCATACATGCTATACACATCAGGCACTACTGGAAAACCAAAGGGAGTTGTACATACTCATTATGATATTGTTCAACAGCACTTGACTACAAAGTGGATTCTTGATTTACATAAAGATGATGTTTACTGGTGTACTGCGGATCCAGGGTGGGTGACAGGTATTGTGTACGGCATCCTTGGCCCTCTTTCAAATGGTGTTACATCTGTTGTTGATGCAAGAAGATTCTCTGCAGAGAAATGGTATGGTATAATCAATGATTACAAAGTGACTGTGTGGTATACTGCACCTACAGCTATCCGTATGATGATGAAAGAAGGTAGTGATATTACAAGTAAGTATGATTTGTCATCATTGCGCCATCTAGCTTCTGTTGGTGAACCTCTTAACCCTGAGGCTATCTGGTGGGGTATTGATTCGCTTGGTCTTGCGTTCCATGATAATTGGTGGCAGACAGAGACAGGAGGAATACTTATAGCCAATTATGCTTCTATGAATGTGAAAGTTGGTAGTATGGGTCGTCCGTTCCCTGGTGTGAAAGCAGCTGTTGTTGATGAGAATGGTGTTGAGCTTCCTGTGAATACAGAAGGAGATCTTGTTATAATGCCTGGTTGGCCTTCTATGATGATAGGTATATGGAACAACAAAGAAAAGTATGATTCATATTTCAATAATGGTTGGTATTATTCAGGTGATCGTGCACGCATGGATGATGAGGGTTATTTCTGGTTTGTTGGAAGAGCTGATGATGTTATTAACAGCGCAGGTCATAGGGTAGGTCCATTCGAAGTAGAATCAGCTCTTGTAGAGCATCCTGCAATAACAGAAGCAGGTGTTATTGGAAAACCTGATGATATGTATGGTGAAATCATAAAGGCGTTCATATCACTGAAGAAAGGACACGAACCTAGTGATGAACTTAAGCAGGAGATCAAAACATTCATCAAGGGAAAGCTTGCAGGACATGCTTACCCTAAAGAGATTGAGTTTAGAGATAACCTACCAAAGACGCGTTCTGGAAAGATAATGCGCAGGGTCCTAAAATGCCAGGAGATGGGCCTGCCAGTGGGTGACACATCTACACTAGAGGATTGATAATTCAAAAGGCAGGAACGAAAAAATATTTGGATGGTGGGCAGGATAAATCAATCGAACCACGAGCCTGATTCCGGCTAAAGAATAACGTGGCCCAGAAACCTATACAGCAGTTCAGGCTCGCACTAAAATCATTCAAGCGCCAGCCTGCACCAAAACAACAAGGTGAGAAAAAGTGTCTATTGGAATTACATTAAGACACAAAATAACTCAAACAACAGTATATTTTCTGCAGGCACTATTTTTCTAAAATTCCTACTCTATCTTACCTTCCAGATGCTGCGCTTCTATAACAGTCATAGCGGTTATATCAACTATATCCTGCACAACACAACCTCTAGAAAGGTCATTAACCGGCTTACGCAGACCCTGCAATATAGGTCCTATAGCTTCTGCATGACCAAAGAATGTAGCTAATTTATACCCTATATTCGCTGCCTGCAGATCCGGAAATACAAGCACATTAGCATCTCCTTGTATTTTGGCAGTAGGACATTTTATCTTCGCAACCCACGGTTCCACCGCCGCATCAAGCTGCATCTCACCTTCAATTACTGCTTCTGGCAATACTTCCTTAGCCCTCTCTACTGCTATTGCTGTTGCTTCCTGTACTTTCTTGACAAGAGGGTGGTTGGCACTTCCTTTTGTAGAAAATGATAACATAGCAACTCTTGGCTCAAGACCAAATCTCTTAGCAGTCCTTGCTGAATCGATAGCTATCTTTGCAAGATCTTTAGCATCTGGTTCGATTGTTACTGCAGCATCAGCAAATAACATTATCTTATCTTTGAACTTGATGAAAAATGCTCCTGATACTTTATGAAATTTCTCTCTTGTCTTTATTATCTGTAACGCTGGAAGGATTGTATGACCTGTGCTATGGACTGCTCCTGATACAAGCCCGTCAGCATCACCTCTATGCACCATCATTGTTGCATAATATGTCTCTTCATTTAATGTCTCCCGTGCCTTCTCAATTGTCATACCTTTTGATTTACGAATGTTATACAATTCTTGAGCATACTTCTCAAAATATTCTTTATTTTCTTCGCAAAGATGATTCACAAACATAACTCCCTCAAGATTAAGTCCGAGTTCAGATATCTTAGCTCGTATTGCGAATTCATTTCCCACAAGCAATGGTTTGGCTGTACCTTCTTTTATGATCTGTTCAATAGCCCTTAGTGTCCTCTCTTCAGTTGACTCAGAAAATGCTATACGCTTAGGATTCTTCCTCGCGTCATCCTTTATTCTTGCTATAAAATCTTTCATCTACCCACCTCAGATTTCTGCCCTAGCTGCCTTTACATTCCTTTCAGCAGTTTCTACTTCCTTCTGTGCTGCCACAGTTTCATCTTCGAGAAGATTTGTTCTATGTATCTTCCTCTTCATTAGTTTCATAAACGCATCATTAAGCGCTTTTGCAGTCTGTTTCTGGCAAATAACTACAGTACGTTGCTGTCCTGCTTGTATACTAAGCTGTTTCTGTATGTGCTCATATGCTGCCTTAACATATCTGTATCCTTGGTCGATATGAGTACTTACCGATTTGTCCTGCCTATATGCTTTTTTTGTAATTGATTCCTCAAACTGTTGGGTTTCAATCATCTTCACGAGTGCCTTTTTTGAATTTGGATTCTGATCTATGCCTTCTGCAACTTTAAGCATATCTGTGTTCGCGCTTTCAAGTCTGTAATAAACTTGTGTCAATTTTTGTGATACATCTGATAAATGCTTAAGATCCACGTCCATCGCCGCAAGCTCTTTTGATAAAGGAACAAGTTCATTCTGATGGTAATCCAGGGATATTGTTCCCAGGTTCTTGATATTGTCCATCATATCTATTGTACCGTTTGTCAGTTCTAGCAGCTGTTCATCACTTATCGCGCTTCTATCCTTCTTCATCATTCTGCTGTGAACCTTGAACTTCTTCTGCAGGATATCTGCCTCATGGCTGTATTGTTTCATGTAATTATGTAGTCTTTTCTCATGGTGTTCCGCTTTACTTGTTATCCCTGCTATCCTTTCTATCTTCCTGTCCTCTTTGGTATTCACTTTCTTGAATATGTCCTCAACATGCTTGAGTGTGCCTCCGAGCATCCCTATCCTTTTATTGAATTCATGAAGCTGCTTTTCCCTTTGTACCATCATGTGTATCCTTTCTCTTGCGCCTTCTACATTTAAATTTGAATTTTCCCGTTTTATTCCCCGCGTAATCTCCCTGCTCTCCTTGTCTATCGCATGAGATATAGTCTTAATATTGTTTCGTGATGCGCGCCCCATCTCATTAAAATCTGCCTTGCGCTCCTCAAGCTGTCTTGCCTCCTTTGATGAGTGTTTGAGTATCTCCATACCCTCTCTCATCTGATCGCCTGACTTCTTCATAATGTGCTCTTCCTCAAGCTTGTGCTTGACGAGATTATGCATCATACCGAGAATCTGGTGCGCCCTGGCCATTATTTCTCCTTGAATCGCTTTATCAACAGCATCTGCTGAAGTCCTTGCAAGCCACACCTTAAGCTGGTCAGCAAGTCTCAGTATCTTCTCCATATATGCCATATCCTGTTCTTCTATCTTAGCAGATGCTTCTTCCTGTTCGTATAAGTTCTTGCCGATCTCTTCGGTTGTGGCAACCATCCCTGCCTGTCTCATCCCTTCTTCTTCTTTTTTTGCCATCCTCAAGCTATAAAGATGTAACATCAATGCAGCACCTGCCACAACATGATCCCTACTTATCCTGAATTTTCTTTTTGATTCCCTATTGAGCTTCCTGATTATTCTCCGTTCAGGTCCTACAGGAAAACCATGCTTGGCAAGCATTTTGCTCTCTTCTCCTCTGCCAAACACTCTAAAGAAGTTTGCACGACGTGCAAGCCCTCCAATGATTGTCACAATAACAGCGAATACAATAACAAGATATGATTTGACAGACACAATAGAACAAAGCACATACATAGGGATGAGCATCATTAAAACTCCTTTCCACTCTCCATCTTTTATCTTATTGAGTAGTCCAAAAGTTAACAGAAATATCAAAATCCATGCTACAAGAATTATTCTGAATCCAAAAACCACAGATAAAGAAAATACGATTATCGCTAGTGGTCCATATATTCCTTTTCTTTCTTCTCTTCCTGAAGTAAGATTCCTGAATAATACTGCTATCATTACTAATGCTATAAGTATGAACAAACCCTTTATGTTCAGACCTATAGGAAGAGTTGAAAGTGATGATAATATTGTTTCCCTTCCGCTATTGAACGCGGTATCTATTGATTTCAGGTCTACCATATTCCCTTTTTTGCTAATTGTTGTTCAATGGGTTTTTCTTTTTATAAATTATTCGTAGTTTTTCATATGAATTCATAGGATATTACATAGTAAATAACCACCAGTCAATAAACCAAGTGTATGCTCAGATAGACAACCCATAGGGTTAATCTTGACTTCCTAATGCTTAAGGATACAAAACATCATTAATGTTTACAGTCCGAAGACTAAAAAAGAACTATTGTATGAAACACCAGTGAACACTCAGGTGTAATGACTGAATTAAATTTACTATACGGTAATCAATCATCTTTATATTATGTTTTTGTGCTTATAGGTAGGGAGTGAAAAATCGTAACATATATTAAGTAGTGATGTGTAGTTAATTCATCTCAGTAACAAAAATTTAAAAAAATAAAAAAGGGGGAGGTTTTTGCAATGATTGTAAAAGAAGAATTCCTGAGCAAGCTACGTCGCTATTTCTCGTTGAATCTTTACGAAGTGAAGATTTGGACAGCGTTGCTTTCAAGAGGTGTATCGACTGCAGGTGAGCTTTCAGATATCGCTAATGTACCAAGATCAAGAAGCTATGATGTTCTTGAAAGTCTTGAG
>JABMQF010000067.1 GCA_013203345.1 Candidatus Woesearchaeota archaeon | reverse complement strand
GCACAAATACCTTATCTGCAAGAAGCAACGCTTCATCAATATCGTGCGTCACAAACACTATTGTCTTCTTTTCCTTTTCCCATAATTCTAAAAGGAACTGCTGCATATCCGTACGGGTCAACGAATCCAAAGAAGCAAATGGCTCATCCATTAATACCAATCTAGGATCTGTAACCATGGTCCGGGCTATAGCCACCTTCTGCTGCATACCTCCTGAAAGATCAGGATGATAACAATCCGCAAAAGCTTCAAGCCCTGTAATCTGCAGATACCTTCCAACAGACTGTTCGATATGCTGTTCTGGAAACTTCCCTAGTCGCAGTCCAAATTCTATGTTCTCCCTCGCTGTCAGCCAAGGAAAAAGGGAGTAATCCTGAAAAACAAACCCAATTTCTTTGCCTTCTTTTTTTACTCTTCTGCTATCAAGAGTTATGGAACCTCCTGAATGTTTAACCAGACCGGCTATACACTTAAGTATTGTAGTCTTACCACATCCTGTCGGCCCAACTATCGCTACAAACTCTTTATCACTAATATCCATCGTAATGCTATCTATAATTGACATAATACCATACTTTTTTGACATTGATTTTATCTCTAGCATTTTTCTCTACCTTTTTCTGACCATGGAAACAAACGCTTGTAACCGAATCTGAACATACGATCTGCTGCAAGACCCAGTAATCCAAGTAGGATGATGATGACCAACACACTAGAAGTTTGTAAAAACCTCTGTGATTGTATCAGCACATGACCAAGACCTGACCTTGCAGATATTAATTCCACAAGTATTATCAAAGTCCATGCAGCACCAAACATCAAGTGTATAGCATCCCATATTCCTGGCAGGGAGTGTGGTATGATGATCTTTACAAATATCTGACGCGTGTTCGCACCTAAAGTCTTCCCTGCATCAATCAATTCTTTTCTGACTTTTGCCACCTCATCAGCGACCATAAAAAAGATGTATGGACAAACATACAAAAGCAATAGGGAAAACTTCTGCATATCATCTATGCCAAACCAAAGTACTGAAAGTGGCACAAATGCCGAAGGAGGTATGTAACGAAGGAAAGAGACTATAGGATCGGCAAATGCCTCAAACTTAGGAACCGTGCCTGCAAATATGCCCATTGGCACCGCAACAATAAGCGCAAGCATAAAACCTGCCAAAATCCGATAACAACTAATCAATAAATCATATACAAGACCTTGTTCAATAAAAAGATCAAGAGCAGATGTTGCAACCTCAAATGGTGTAGGAAGGAAAAAATCAGGCACTGCATCCATATAGGATAACAGTGACCAGGCTAAAAAAAAGATTAGGAAACCCACTAGACCAAGCATTATTCTTTCACGGCCTTTTATTCTGGTATAGGGCTTCATTTCATAACCTCACATATTCACTTCATCTGATTTATGAATCACTTAATCATATAGCCCCTCAAGCACACTCGGTTCGACAATTTCTTCTGCAGATACTTCTGACATGATCAGTCCGTCTGCCATATAGATTCGAGTAGCCTCATCAGTGAGTTCGTAAAGGTCGAACATTGTTGACCTGTCAAATCTCGCAAGGCTTGCTTCATAATCAAGGAATCTGACTGTTTCTGCCATAGCTCCAAATTCTTCGACAGGCAAACCCATCTGATCGGCCATTATGGCGTATGCTTCTTGTCTATCTGTCTTGATGAAATCTATCGAATCAAACCATGCTCGAAGAATAGCTTCCACTTCATCCTCGCGTTCTTCAAGAGTGTCTGCTCTGACAACATAAGTATCTGTCACAATTCCTGGCAAATCTCTCGTCGATAACAACAACTTTCCACGCTCCCTCTCGGTTGCCCTAGAAAGCCAAGGCTCCCAGCTCATTCCATAGTCTATCTTACCAGCTACAAAAGCCGCACCTACCTGATCCGCATCCATATGTTCTATCACGATATCTGTGTCATCAAGACCATCCTGAACCATCATGTATCTAAAAAAGAAATGCGACGGTGTGCCTATTGATAAATATACAGTTTCACCCGGCACTGTAGCAGAATCTAGTGGTTTAAATATAAGTCCTCCTTGATGGTTTTGTAAGGTAACATCACCAAAAAGGAGGTTGATAATAATGGATG
>JABMQF010000066.1 GCA_013203345.1 Candidatus Woesearchaeota archaeon | reverse complement strand
GTGTTATTGTTTAAACTTCATAATCCTCTTCTCCACCAGCAGAATGTCCCCACTTGACAAATATTGATTTTGCGCCTTCCAGTCCGCGTTGCAGGTCGCTCATCTTGTCACCCAGCACATACGAAATAGTTCCTTTGCTTTGCAGTTCTTTAACATCCTGTTCCTGGTTCTCGATTCCAAGTACAGGCGGCTGGCCATAGATATAGTCAAACTCGACAGGCACATTTGCTATCTGGAGCATGCCTGATATAATGTCTGTTCTGACACCTGAAACAATCGCCAGTTTGTAGCCCATTCCTTTGATACGTTGCAGCTGTTCCACCAGCCCTTCAGGAACAATCCCCTCACCGTGCTTCTTTGCTGCCATGTACATTCCTATCTGGAACAGGTTGGTTGATATCTGGTTCTGCGCCTGTGTCCCTGTAAGCTCCATGAAGTCAAGGTCATTCTTTCTGTATTTTATTCTAGCTTCTGCAGTCAGGCCTGTGATGTCCTTCACAAACTCCCTGTTTATCTTGTAGAATTTTTCAGGATCAGCGTGCTCTTCTTTTGTGGGAAGTGCCCTTTGCAGGATGTCTGATCGAAATACATTTGCCTCCTCGATTATATCCCCCTTTACAAGGGTTCCTGCAAAATCGATAAGCACTATTCTTTCCTGCATTTTCATTTATTACATAAGAAAAAAAATATATTTGTATTCAGTCATTCTCAACTCTTGGCGCGAGTATGAAACTGAGGAATACTTTATCCACTGATTTATACTCAAGCTTTAATGGATAGTCCTTGTTGAACTGTATTGTGACATCATTTGCCAGCTTACCTGCAGCCATCATCTTTTTGAGATATTCTATTGAGTATTTGGCTTTGATCTTATCTGGTGTGTCTGATACGATGATTGTGTCACCTTCGCTTGGAATCTCTATTTTTGCCTTGCTAAGATCACCTTCTGCCATAATTGTGAATTTCTTGGGTTCAACAATCAGACTGACTGATTCTGCCACAACATCCACATCATCAATCGCATCGTTTAAAACATATGTCTTTGTCTTTATTGTTATAGGGAAGTTTAGATCAGGGATGCGTTGATCTCTATCCTCTAAATCTATTATAGGTAAGAAGAATGTTCTTTTTGATGCTCCGATAAGGGTGATCTTGAGCTTGTCCTCCTCAATCTCAAGTGTCAATGAGTCTGATGATTTTGCTCTTCGAAGTATCTGTTTGAGATTTGCCAGATTTATAGCCAGATCTATTTCTTTATCTACTTGATATTCTGTGAAAGCGCTTGATAAAAGCTTGAATATCACCATTGCTACATTGGCAGGATCCATTGCTACGAGTTCCATAGAGTTAGGTTTGATCTTGAAAGAAGCCTCGTTTACAAGTTCGGATATTATTGAAACACTGTCTTTTAAGTAATTAGGTTCTGCGAGAGTGAGCCTCATTTTTTTACCCCCCTATTCATATTGTAATAAATGAACTCCTACTTGTATTTATGTCTTATGGAGACCAAGAGTTTGCTTATTTAAAGCTTTAAAAACAAGCCTTATAAGCGTTTTTTCATCCAAACATGTGCATATAATCATTTCCGCCTGTCATCTCTTCTTGATTGACCTTTATTACTGCATCCTTGAAATCTTTTTCGAATATTTTATAGCGATTATTTCTTATAGCAAAATATCCTGCTTCTGTACATACTGCCTTAATCTCTGCGCCTGAGAATCCTTGCATCAACACACATATTTTTTCAATGTTTGCCTTTTTGTCTATCTGCATATTCTTTGTGTGTATCTTGAATATCTCTTTTATGCCTTCATCATCTGGTGTAGGTATCTGTATGAGTCTGTCCAGTCTTCCAGGTCTGATAACTGCAGGGTCCATTATGTCCTTTCTATTTGTGCACCCTATTATTTTTACATTACCCAGGGGTTTAAACCCATCAATCTCTGCGAGAAGCTGCATGAATGTTCTTTGTACTTCTCTTTCGCCGCTTGTTCCTATATCTATCCTTTTGGAAGCAAGTGCGTCTATCTCATCGATGAATATTATGGATGGTGCTTTCTCGCGGGCAAGCATAAATATCTCTTTGATCAGTTTAGCACCTTCTCCTATGAATTTCTGTACCAGTTCTGAACCAACCACTTCTATAAAACAACTGTCTGTCGCAGACGCAACAGCTTTTGCCAAAAGGGTCTTTCCTGTTCCAGGAGGACCATAAAGCAATATACCTTTAGGTGGTTGTATTCCTACTTTCTTAAAAAGTTCTGGTTTCTTAAGCGGCAGCTCTATCACTTCTTTTATCTCTTCTGCTTGCTTGCTAAGTCCACCAACATCTTTCCATAATGTTGTGGGTTTTTCGACTATGACAAACTTCTCTACATTGAATGATTTTGATAAGGGTATCTTCTTTATGACTGTAAGGTTCTTCTGTTCGACAAGCACTGAATCTCCTGGCAAAAGATCCTCTATCTCGTGTGAGCTTCCAACATAGAATTCATTTCCATTGTTGAGCTTTAGTAAAACACTACCATCTATTATGTCCTTGATCTCTGCAACAAGCAGTGGGGGCTGCTGGTATCTCATCATCTCTTTTTTCAGAGTGTTGATTGTCTCCTTGAGAAGTTTGTTCTCACCTTCAAGTGTCTGTATATCTGTACTGTAACCTGTAATGATGCTGCTAAGAATTTCTTTCTCCCTGCCTTGCACGTCTGTTGATGCTGATTTTGGCGCCATATTGGTGTTTTAAAAGATGACACTTATTTAAATATTTTGATTTGTAAACAAACATCAATCAATAGATAGGTGGAATGACCGCATTTAATTCAATTTTGTGATAAAATTAACTTCTAAGTGGATACTTAAGAGTTTACCAATAATTCATTAGCGAGATCTATCCTCTACCTAAAATTCAAGGTTTCCTTGAAGGCTTGCACGCACGAAGTAAGTACAAGAGGTCAGAGTACTTCAAAATGCAAAGCATTTTGTAGGATTTTAGACGCATAAGTCTAAAATATTACAACCTCGCATATTTGATTGGCAAACTCTTAAAGATTGAAAATCTCGCCCTGAAGCTTCAAGCTCTGCTTGACGGCTTGCAACATCTTTGATGTTGAAAGAGGGGAGGTATTATACCCCTTGTAAATCTCTTACAAGATTTTCAATAACAAAATTTATATACTCTCTTGCAGGATATCTGAGTGAAAATGGTCGAGGAAAATATAAAAAAACTGGCAAAAATACTTGTGGAGCATTCAACCAAGATAAAGAAAGGAGACAAGGTTGTTATCAACGCAGACATTGTGGCAGAACCTCTCGTAAAAGAGGTTTTCAGATTGTGCCTTATCAAAGGTGCTTACCCTTCTGTGCATACACACCTACCTGGAATGACTCAACTATTTTTTAAAAACGCTTCTGATGAACAACTTCGCCATTTTCCTGTTGTTGCCATGTATGAGTCCAAGAACGCTGATGTCTTCATAGGCATATTCGGCACATCCAACACAAGGGAGCTAAGCAATATAGATCCTAAACGTATAGCTATGCGCAGCAAGACAACACACTCTATATCCAAAGTCCGGCTTGAAAAGAGATGGGTAGGATGTGATTATCCTACTAATGCATTGGCTATGGAAGCTGAATTATCTCTTGAAGAATATAATGATTGGTTCTTCAAAGCGTGTAACATCAACTACCCTGCGCTCCAGAAAAGATACACAAAACTGAATTCAATAATCAACAAAGGGAAAAAAGTCAGGATTGTAGGGAAAAATACTGATTTGACTTTTAGCATTAAAGGGATGAAGGCTATCAATGTTCAGGGTAAATGTAACGTACCTGACGGAGAAGTATTTACCGCTCCTGAAAAGTCCAGTACAGAAGGTCACATCCAATTCTCTTATCCCGCTATACGCGGAGGTAATGAAGTTGATGGTATATATCTTGAGTTCAAGAATGGTAAAGTTGTCAAAGCAACTGCGACAAAGAACGAGAAATTCCTTAAATCAATGCTCGCAACTGACAAGGGATCTTCTTATCTCGGCGAACTGGGTATTGGTATAAACTATAACATCACCAAATACACAAAGAACCTTCTTTTCGATGAAAAGATTGGAGGAACAATCCATCTTGCATTGGGTATGGCATATCCTGAGTGCTGTGTCAATAACAGAAAGGAACAGAACAAATCTGCTCTGCATTGGGATATTGTCAAGGACCTGCGTAATGGTGGCGAGATAATCGTAGATGGTAAGGTCATCCAGAGAAAAGGTAAATTCTTGATTTAGGATATAACATATTCTTTTTCTTTTTTCCTTGATAACCTGAATTTATGGCAGCCACAAGAAAATCTTATTAGAAATTATCTACAACAGATCCATACCTCGAAGATCATCAATTGTATCCATATAAGCAAAAGCGATGTCCAGCTCCTTTGTCTCATCATAGGTGAACCAGCCAGTCTCAGATACCTCAGATTCTAGATGTCTTAGTTCACCAGAGAAACTCCCTATAAAAACATGACTAACACTTCTCGTATCATCCCAACGACTTTCATAGAAATTCAGTTTTTTCTCAGGTACAAAGTCCAAATTCACCTCTTCCTTGACCTCTCGTATGGCTGTTGACTCAAGTGAATCATCAGAAGGCTCCACACGTCCCGCAGGGAATGTCCAATGATTAGGGAAGCTTTCCTTATTTGGAGTTCGCTTTGTTAGAAGTATTCTCTTATCTTTTATTATTGCTGCTCCAGCTCAGATAGATATCTTCATTTTCCACTCCTACTCACTATAAGCAGATTCTTCCCTGTCTTTGTCAACACCTTAGGTCCCTGTGCAGTCACAAGCACATCATCTTCTATCCGTATTCCTGATTTTCCAGGGTAGTAAAGCCCAGGTTCTATTGTGATGACACTGTTTTCAAGAAGTTCTGTGACAGGTCTTCGTGGCGTCTGTTTAGGGTTGGGATTTTCATGAATCTCTGTTCCAATACCGTGGCCTATTAGGTGAGTGAAATGAGCAGACTTTTTGCCAAATAACTCATGTGCTTTCTTATCTATTTCTATGAAACTTTTCCCAACTTGGCATTTTGCTATAAGTTTTGTCTGTACATTAAGGACAGTATAATACATCTCAATCTCTTTTTGTGTCGGCTTACCAAGGTATATTGTCCTAGTTATATCTGAACAGTATCCTTTGTACCTAACTCCAAAGTCTACAACACAGAATCCTTTCCTTAATTTCTTGCTGTCTGCTTCGTGGTGTGCTTCACAAGCATTCTTTCCTGAGGCAACTATTGGCTTGAATGATACTCCAAGCCCTCTTCTTCCTGCCTCATTGACAAGAAATGCTGCTACTTCTGATTCTGTCTTGAATTGTTTGAATCTCCAAAACATGTTGTGTATTATTTCATCAGTTATAGTGCATGCCTTCTTGATTATCCTGATCTCTTCTTCTATCTTTACAGTCCTCAGTCTCAAACATTCTGAAGATATATCAGAATACCTAGCAGGAAATTCTTTTCTAAGAGCTTTATAGAAGTTAAGGGTGACGCGGTTCTTGTCTATTCCTATAAGTTTGGGCTTTGAGCGGATTTTATTCTTTATGGTAAGAAACATCCGCTTCTCTGCAGCCACTACAGGCACTTTGCTTGTTCTCTTAGCTCGTTCATACTCTGCCACAGGCACAAATAGCATAGCTTTTTTAGGTGTTATTGCCAATGCGCCAAAACCCGTGTACGAAGAGAAGTATACTAGGTTAGGGTCAAGATTGTCTCCATCAAAGTTAAAAAATAATGCAAGACCCATCCTCTTTTTCGCAAGCTGTTTCTGGAATTCTTTCAGCCTCATTACAATAAAGATATATTTTAATACTATTTATAATTATCTCATTGATTATGAAGAACTTCAAAATGAATAATGGGTTGAGAATTGTCTGGGAGCCAAGAAATTCTGATACAGTGGCGATAGAAATAAGCATAGGTGTTGGTTCTAATCGCGAGACAACGCAAATAGCAGGCATGTCTCATTTTCTTGAACATATGATGTTTGAAGGTACTTCTTCTCGTTCTGCAAAAAAGATAAGTGAAACTATTGAAAATATTGGTGGAGATATAAATGCTGCCACTTGTAATTGGAGGACTTTTTATTATGTCAAAATTCCAAAAAAACATTTCAGTACAGGATTAGATATACTTTCTGACATGATGCAGAATTCTGTTTTTGACAAAGATTCACTTGAAAAAGAGAGACAAGTGGTTCTTGAAGAGATAAAAATGGTGAATGATCAGCCTTTGATGTATCAGTGGGTACTTTTTGAAAGCTGTCTGTTCAAAAAGCATCCTGCAAAAAATCCTATTTATGGCAGGGTTGATTCTGTCAAATCAATAACAAAACACTCAATGGAAAATTTCTACAATAAATGGTACTGCCCATGTAACATGGTTGTTTCAGTAGTAGGCGGACCAAAGAACACTGTTGATCTTGTCAAAAAATCCTTTGGAAAAATGAAAAAGAGAACAGTTCCAAAAATAGTATCAGTCCATGAACCTAAAGACATAAAACCAACAGAAAAAGTTGTGAAAAAAGATACTAACCAAGCTTACCTTGTGCTTGGTTTTAAGACAGTTTCCCGTTCGCACAAGGATAGTATTGCTCTTGATGTCGCCGCTGCTATATTCTCTAAGGGTCTTTCAGGAAGGATAAGTGAAGAGATACGTATAAAGAGAGGTCTTGCTTATTCTGTCGGCGCAGGTAATGACTGCGAGGATGATTATGGTTTCTTCGCTTTTCATCTGAATTGTGCAAGGAAAAATCTTGCGCTATGTATTAAGTTAATCTTAAAAAATATTAAAGAGTTGGATAATCTAAAAGATGATGAGCTTAATGATGCTAAACAACACATAATTGGTAAGATTCTTGTTATGAAAGAAAACTCAAGCAGAAGAGCTGATGATCTTGCTTTGTGGACTCACATTAGTAACGCCAAACTCTCTGAAAAATATTTAGCACAGATAGCTTCAGTGACAGTAAAAGATGTTTTAAATGTGCGCAACAAATATCTCAGTAAAAATCATACAGCAACAATCATAAAAAAATAATAAGAAAAGAATATAGAAAAAATAAAAATTACAATAATAAAATCATAAAAATCCGTCGAGAGTGCCACACCCCTACCTGAATGTATGGGTATGACTTGACACTCGCTTTGATAGACGGATTTTTAGGATGCCAAAAATTTCACCATGAATGACAAGGTGTTAAACCCCTCT
>JABMQF010000065.1 GCA_013203345.1 Candidatus Woesearchaeota archaeon | reverse complement strand
ACAGAAACACAAAAGGCAAAAGATGGATAGATATTGTAGGCTCAGTACTCCATACCTGGAAATTACGAGGAATCAACCTATTCCAGCAACTACAGCTCTTGGCGAGCTAACTTATTACTTACAACCAACAAGCAGTATTATATATATGATATTGGAATCCCTGAGCAGTTCTGGTCATTGACACAGATGCAGCCAGGATATGGTTATTGGGTGAATGCAAATTCAACTGGAACATTGACAATATAAAATGAAAAAAATAAATTATCTGTTTGTCTTGGCATTTTTTGTCTGTTTTGGGCAGGTGATTGCTGCTCCACCCGAGTTGCCGACGGCATATTATGGAAAACTGGAAGTGAATGGAGAACTTGCGCCAGTGGGAACAGTCGTGAGCGCATGGATAGACAATGAAAAGTATGCTGAATTTGTAGTGCATACAAAAGGTTATTATGGACTTCTTCCTGTGAATGGCGATGATATTTCCAGTGAAAAGAAAGACGGAGGTGTCCGTGGAGATCTTGTCCGTTTTGAAATAAATGGTCATGACGTGACACAATTAATAGAATGGAAAAGAGGAGGAGAGAATGTTGAATTTGATATTGATTTACAGTCAAGTGAAGGTGTGCTGTCTGGAGGAAGTACACCTGACATAAAAAGTTTTAAAAATGTTGTTGAAATGAAAGAAGAGACGCCAAGAATCATCGGAGCTGCGACTACAGATGTTGATAAATCAGGTGAAGGCCTGACAGGGAAAGATGGAAATAAGCAGGATAGTAATGGGGGAGGTATTCGAGGTGTTTACAGTGATGTTAAAGGAGGAAATATGTTCATTGCTGTCTTGATCACAGTGTCTGCATTATTGGTTATAGGATTATGTTCTTTTTTAATATTGAGGAAAAAACCTGAACAGGATGATTCAGATTATCAAGAGCATGTTTGATTATTATCTGCGTGCACAACTTGATTTTTCAATGAGTGTGTGCTGATTTGGTTTTGTAGAGGTGCTTTTTGTCTAAATTCTAGGTTTCCCTAAGGGGTTTCAGGAATATTAATTCTCTAATGGGAAAGTCAATAATCATAGGTTATTGATCTAGTGGTCTTCAATCAGCAAATTGCAGAAGACTAGCGCGTATTCAAAGATAAGGCAGACTTCGTGGTTTACAATGGCTGGTTAGTGGTTGCTTGGCTGCCTGCGCAATACCATTGCCGCGCTCGCACTACAGTGTCATTTGATGTTGTTCGCCCAACTGCGGTATGTTTTTTCTGTAGGTGGTTTAGGCTCGCTAGGCGGCAACGGTGGCGCAGGCAGCGTATTTGGTGCTGTAGCAGCAGATAGTATGTAGTATTGACTTATCACATACATTAATCCATATACATCAATCATACATATATATCAATCCAAAAACAATATAACAGAGTTGTTGTTTTCTTTAGACATGGAATTGATGGCACCCGCAGGGGATTGGGAGAGCATGCATGCAGCATTGAAAGCAGGAGCTGATTCTGTATATTTCGGAGTTAAAGGACTGAATATGAGGTCAGCGCGAGCTTTTGAAACAGATGAGTTGGCTCAGATAGTAAAGGTGTGCGGGAAGGTCAATACATATCTTGCACTGAATGTACTTCTTTATGATGAAGACATGGAGCAGATGCGTCAGATATGTGACTGTGCCAAGGAAGCGGGAATCACAGCAGTCATTGTTGCAGATGTTGCTGCTATAGAATACGCGCGCAGTATTGGTTTGCGAGTGCATATTTCAACTCAGGCAAATATAGGAAATATTGAAGCAGTAAGATATTATTCAAGATATGCTGATGCAGTAGTTTTGGCGCGAGAGTTGACACTTTCGCAGATTAGGAAGATATGTACGGCTGTTAGACAGGAAGAGATAAAGGGACCTAGTGGAGACTATGTCAAGATTGAGGTTTTTGTGCATGGAGCAATGTGTGTGAGTATCGCAGGAAAATGCTACATGAGTCTGGCTGTGTATAACAGGTCAGCAAACAGAGGACAATGCCTCCAGAATTGTCGACGAGCATACATAGTGAAGGATGAAGAAACTGGTGATGAATTGAAGATAGAGAATAAATATGTGATGTCACCAAAAGATATGTGCACAATCGAGATACTTGACAAGATTATAGATACGGGAGTTTCAATACTAAAGATAGAAGGAAGAGGAAGAAAAGCAGACTATGTGCACACGACAGTGAGTGTGTATAAAGAAGCAGTGCAGGCAGTACTTGAGGGAAATTATTGTCAGGAAAAATCCGCGGTCTGGAAGTCCCAGTTGCGTGAAGTGTTCAATAGAGGATTCTGGACAGGATACTATCTTGGAGAAGAAGGATGGAGCGGTGCCTATGGTTCCAAAGCAACTGTTGTAAAGAAGCAAGTAGGTAAGTGCCTTAATTATTATCAAGATAAAGGAGTTGGACTATTTTTTATAGAAGCGGATGAGTTGAATGTCGGAGATAGGATTGCCGTGATAGGTCCGACGACAGGATACATGGAAAAAGAAATCAACAGCATGAGAATAAACAACAAAGAGGTTGATGTGGTGTGCAAAGGAGATGAAGTATGTCTACTTATTGATAAGGTAAGGAAAAACGATGTCCTTTACGTGCTTAAAAAAAGAGAAAATGGAATATGTAGTAGTTGACATAGAAACAACAGGACTAAGCAGATATCGGCACAAGATAACTGAGATTGCTGCAGTCAGGTACAATGGGAAAAAAATGGTTGATGAGTTTCAGTCACTTGTGAATCCTGAAGTGCGGATTCCAAGATTCATCACAAGACTGACAGGAATAGATGATGAACTTGTCAAGGACGCGCCAAAGATACCTGAAGTAATGCAGGGATTCATGGAATGGCTTGGAGACAGCACAATTGTCGCACATAATGCTAGCTTTGATTACGGATTCTTGAGACATAATGCAGAACTACTGGGTGAGGAGTTGAGCAATGATCGTCTATGCACAAGGAAACTTGCGAACAGGTTGCTGCCTGATATGGGAAGCAAAAAATTATGTTGTTTATGCGATCATTTTGAGATTGTGAATGAGCAAGCACACAGAGCAATGGGAGATGTCAAAGCAACAGCACATATATTCCATAATTTTCAGGACATGCTTGCAGAGATAGGCATAGAATGCATGGAAAAACTAAAGAGTTTTGAAAAAGCACCAAGGCGACGAGGGTGAATATTTCTATGATCCGGGGCAGATGATATAAGCAGATATCTGTGTTGAGTATATAGTGTATGAGTGTTGGGTTCTGTTAGAAAAAATAATCTAAGAATTATTTACAAATTCTCAACACTGCATCCAGGGCAGAAGGAAGTTCATTAATATCATTTTCTCCGCTGAAATGTTTTTTGTTGTTTTTAATGATTATGCGCAAAAATTTCACCTGGAATTTTTAAGAGGGGTTTAACACCCTGCCATTCATGGTGAAATTTTAGGCATGCTTGAAGTCATTCGGCTTTGGCACACCAAAACTCGCAGGTTTTGATTGTCCTAAAAATCTACCTGTTGAAGGAAGTATCCTAACAAGGATACTTTCGGACGATTTTTATGATGCCCCTGCATTTAGGTATTGGTGTGGCACTCGCGACGGATTTTTATGATTTTTTCTTTCTTCCTTTATGTTTTGACAACAGCCAGATTATGATTCCTATCAGCAGGACAACCAGTATAGTTTCTATTACTATTATTGTCTGTTTTGTGTCAGCAGGTGCTGGTTTTTCTATCATGGAACTCTTTTCGACGTATTCTGCGAAAAGATTCATTGACGTGCATTTATCTACTGAGTTACATAATCCGTAGTCCATTCCTTTTGAGATGCAACAAACAGTTCCTGCTTCACACTCATCATCCTCTTTGCATAAGAAATCTACTGATTGACAGTGTTCCATACATAGTCCTATTCCTTTATGCATGAGACAGCATTGGTTTTCTGGACAGTCAGGATCTGTCTTGCATATGTCTTCGTAATCAACTTTGTGCACTATAAACCCGGTTATTGTTCCTCCGATAAGAAATAAGATCACAACTGAAGCAAGGATTGTTATTATGATTGCAGATTTGCTTGCCATGGAATCACCTCTGTTTCATTGTGTTGTTTATTGCTTATAAATGTTGCTTTTGGTGCTCAATAAGTTCTGGAAAACCAAAATGTTTAAATAATAGTAATGCATTATAATGCATTATGGTTAGACCGAGAAAGATAAAGCTTGTGGGGTTCGAGCCAGGCGTGACTTATTTCAAGCCGAGAGCAGTTCCTTTGAAGGATATAGAAGAGGTTGAAGTTACTGTCGACGAACTGGAGACATTAAGACTGGTAAACCTTAAAAAATTAAGCCAGGCGGATGCTGCGGCTAAAATGCAGGTTCATCAATCAACATTCCAGAGGACATTGACGAGGGCAAGGGAAAAGATCACTGACGCTCTGGTCAATGGGAAGGCAATAAAGATTCATGGAGGTGAATACAAGATGCCTGGTGGAGATGGAACAGGACCAATTGGTCCAGGAATGGGTAGAGGATTTGGAAGAGGTTCCGGAATAGGGAGAGGAATTGGACTGGGTGCTGGCGGAAGAATGGGTGGTCCCCTGGCAGCAGGGCCGGGAGGCGTGTGCAGATGCCCGAAGTGCCAACATGAACAATCACATGCAAGAGGACTACCTTGCAACCAGATGAAGTGTCCTGAATGTGGAACCACTATGGTTCGAAAGTAGGCTTAGATATATCCATAGATAGTGGATTGAGACTCTGATTGAACTGGTGATGTGAAAGATGACTGATGACAAGAGAATACCTATCGAAGTATCGAACAGGCATGTGCATCTTTCAAGAAAAGATGTTGAGTTGTTGTTCGGAACTGGGCATAGGCTTAAGATAAGCAAGAACCTTTCACAGCCAGGGCAATTCGCAGCAGAAGAGACTGTTAACTTGATGAATGGAACTGAGAAGATTGAAAACGTGCGTGTCGTTGGGCCTGAAAGGGATAATACGCAGGTAGAAATTTCAATGACAGATGCGATAGGTTTAAGCATAGAGGCACTGTAGCAGAAAAACGTGTTTTTGCTTGAATTTCAGCTTTTAGCACCTTGATTTCATGGTTTAGACTATTGATTCTGATACACTTTTGTGTTT
>JABMQF010000064.1 GCA_013203345.1 Candidatus Woesearchaeota archaeon | reverse complement strand
TATCTTTATATCCTATTTTTTGTCCTTCAAGTCTTGTGTTGATTGAAGATTGATAATCCATTTTTTCGAGATCAGCCATATTAGGTGTTATTATCATAATTAGTTCTTTTTCTGTATTTGGTTCGACAGTAATAATATTTTTATCAAATTTTATCCATTCACTTTCTGTGCTTGCTGTGAATATAGCTCTCCTATCTGTTGGGTTATACACTTTGACAGGTATTTCATATTTTTCAGCAGACACTTCAAGAACATTATCTTTTCCAGGTATAGAACTTCGGTCTATTGAGACTATTGATAAATATTCATCATCACTAGTTTCATCTACCACATCTTTATTTTCAACACCCACATCATCTTTAACTGTACATAATAGTGGAGTGGATAACAATAATATAACAACAACGACAACAAGTGATATTTTCCACCATTTACCTTTTTTAGCTGATCTTGATATTGCTATTATGGATATTATCATAGCTAATATTACTAGACCCAGTATCAAAGCAGGAATTAACCAACACAAAGTATTTGTTTTATTGGTCAATACAAGATTAAGACTTTCTTCATAGTATATCTTCTTACCTTCAAGTGTTGTATTGATGGTTATAGCATAATCTTTGTTTTGAAGTATTTGCATGTCAGGTATTATGGTTATGCTAGTCTGTTTAGTTGATTCTGGCATGACTGTTATTTTTTCATTTTCAAAACTCACCCAACTGTCTTCAACAGATTCTATTTTGAACACAGCTGTTCTGTCTGTTGGGTTACTTATAAGTAGAGGTAGAATTATATCTTTTTGAACATTAACAACAAGCTCATTACCATCTCCGGGCACCGAACTTCTATCTATAGTTACTAAGGATTCTTGTATATCTTCATTTGTCAGCACACCATCGTCGGTTTGTTCAGGTAATGGTGTTTCATCTACATTTTCTTCAAAAGGTTCTACTGATGTTTCATTAGGTTCTGAAGTTGTGTTATGTTCACTTGATACTGCATTATATACTGCACAGCTTCCTGTTACGAGTAATGCTAAAATAAGAAATATTAATAGTATAGGCCATAGAACTGGCCAGAATCTTTTTTTGTCCTTTTGTTCTTTTTTCTTTCTGTATTCTCTTTTAGCTATTGTTATTTCTTTCTTATTTGCCTTTTTTTCTGCTACTATTTTTTTATCAGTAATTATGGTTTTTTCTGATTTTTTTCCCTTATTTCTTTCACTTCTTTTTAGCAGAAGGTATACTAAGACAATGAAGAAAAGAATTATTAATATTAGTATAGGTATTGATATCATCAATATCCAGAACCATACAGATAGACCTCTATCTTCTTTGAGTTTTACAAAAAATTCTGTTGAGTATTGTATATCATCAACTTCAAGTATTAGTTCTCCAAGATATGTGTCTTCTATTGTTTCATTTAAAGGATATGTATTAAGAATGATTGTAGTATTTTCTTCGGGTTCAAGACTGATACTTCTTGTGTCTGTTGTTATCCAATCACTCGATACAATTCTTACGTTGTATCTGGCTCTTTCAAAACCCTTGTTTGTTATCTTTATTGGTGTTGTTCCACCTGCATAATCTATTGTAGGGTCAACGAGCTCTACATCAGGCATATATGCTCTTTCTTTTTCATATATAGAGACTACTTTTTCTTCAAGATATGTTTGATTTATCTCGTTTATTGTGACATAAATATTTTCAAGATATTCACCTGCAGATTCACACGGTGCTTTTCCACTTACAAAAACATCTGTTTCTTCTCCTGCTCCAAGAGTTATAGGTTCTGAGTTGGTTGTCAGCCATTCGAGACCTTCAACATCGAAATAATAGGTTGTTTCTCTTGCCCCTATATTTTTAAGAATGAATGTGTTTTCTTTACTATCACACTCAGCTATTTTGAAAACATATGGTGTTTCAATAAGCTGATAATCATAGCATTTTTCTGTGTTTAGAACAATTTCTTTTGTTCTTTGCTCATCTCCTCTTCCTGAGATTGCGTTAACTGTTATGACATATTGTGTTTCTTCTTCATTAGGTGGTGTTACTATAATGTTTGTTTTTGTTGATTCTCCACCCCATAAGGATAATACTTCATTTTCAGGGAAAGCCCATTTGGAACCATCCACACTTATGAAATATTGATTTGCTATTTCTGCTTTGTTTGTTACTGTTAGAGGTATTAAATTAGGCATTCCTTGGCAGATAGCGTATTCATTACTTGTTTCTATATCATATTCATAGCATTTCTTAATGTTGAGTGCAAAATCTGCCTGACCAAGTATTTTTGTGCTTTGTGCCAGAGCATTGAATGTGAATGTTTTTTCTCCATATTCTCCACATGCGAGGTTGATGAAGACAACAACTTCTTGTTTTTCTCCCGGGTCAAGTATTAGTATTTCAGAACTTGTTGTTATGGCATTTGAGATAGGATCAACACTTATTTCATATGTTTCTGTGTGTTTTCCTGTGTTTATAACATCAAAGCTATACTGTGTAGGTGTGCAAGGGCATTCTTCTTGAGATCCTGAGAATTTTGGTATTATTTGAACATTAGGACAATTTTGGACATCGATTGTTTGTTCAAGGGATTTTTCCAAGTCAAAAAGAGTCTTGATTGTGGTATTAAGATTATATTCTCCTCTTGCGCCACAAGGTGTTTTGATGAACCTCTCTATTTCTTTTTGTTCTCCTGGCTCAAGCTGGAATATGTCAGGTGCTATATCTAACCATTCTGATGCTTCACCAGATGTTTCAACAAAGAAAGAACTCGTTATATCTCCGGTATTCTGAACAGTGACTATATCTGTTCTTAAATCACAAGAACAGGAATTTAATTGATTTTGAGCAGTGTACGCGCTAAAATCTTCTTTTAGAGCACTTACTGAGCTTGAAAACAGCAATATCACTGCCAAAATGACCATCATATAATTAGTGAGTGCTTTACTACTTATCATTAATACCCCTCTGTTGTTACTACGAAATGGCAATTGATTATATAAACCTTTCTATTGTTGTGTTTTTTCCAAATACAAAAACCTTAAATATAGATTAACAATAGTTAATTAACTATTGTTAATTAGGTGTTTTAATGGATCTACCTCAAGAAATAATGATATGGTATGTTGTTCCAAGTATACGCAAGGCTCTTGTGTTTGAGCTTAAGAATCAAGGTTTGAAACAGAAGGAGATAGCACCTTTGATGGGTTTGACAGAAGCAGCAGTTTCACAATACATCACAGATAAAAGAGGAGTATTTTGTGAAGAAATATTCAAAAGCAAACAATTGGTTGATGAGGTTAAAATATCTGCTGATGCTATCAGGTTATCATCAGATTCAAACACTGCTGTGCGTGAGGTAAATAGGTTGTGTGGTCTGATTAAAGAAAGTAAGATAATATGTGATGTGCATAGGAAAAAAGACCCTGCTTTGAAAGAGTGTGATATATGCTATGGAGATGATTTATTATGAAATCCTATCTTGATAATGGAGCCACAACAATTGTTGATCCGGCCGTTGTGAAGGCAATGATTCCTTTTTTTTCAGATATATATGGTAATCCTTCCAGTGTTCACAACGTAGGACAGGAAGCCAAGCGTTATCTTGATGAATCAAGAGAGGTTATTGCAAAGAAAATAAGATCGTCTTTTGATGAGATTATTTTCACATCAGGCGGAACAGAATCTGATAATCTTGCTATAATAGGTTTTGCAGGGGCTAACAAGGATAAAGGCAAACATATCATAACCACTAATATAGAACATCCTGCTGTTACTAATTCATGTGATGCACTAAAAAAAGAAGGATTCGATATATCTAAGGTTGGTGTTGATAAGGTAGGTTTTGTTGATATTGAAAAACTTGAAGGATTGATTAGAGATGATACCATACTTGTTTCTGTTATACATGGGAACAATGAGATAGGAACCATTCAGGATATTTCTGTAATAGGTGATGTTTGCAGAAAGCACGGCGTTACATTTCACACAGATGCAGTACAGAGCTTCACAAAGGTTCCTATTGATGTTAAGAACATTCCTGTAGATATGATTTCTTTTTCATCTCATAAGATTCACGGACCTAAAGGTATTGGAGCACTTTATATCAGGAAAGGAATTAAGATTTCTCCTACATCACATGGCGGTGGGCACGAGTTCAATAAGCGCGCAGGAACAGAAAATATTCCAGGTATTATTGGTTTTGCCAGAGCAATCAAGTTAGCTTCACATTCTCATTGTAAAAATATGTCTGATTTAAGGGATTATTTTATTTCAAAGGTTTTTGAAGAAATATCTGATGTTAAGCTTAATGGACCTAAAGGCGATTCACGTCTTTGTAACAATGTCAATATTTCTTTTGCTAATATCGAAGCAGAATCACTTGGTGCTTATCTTGATGTTAATGGTATATGTACTTCGTCTGGAAGCGCTTGCTCTTCACATTCTTTACAGCCGAGCCACGTTCTTATTGCAATAGGTATTGACAAGGAGCTTGCTAATGGCACTTTAAGATTTACTCTCAGTAGGTTCACAACAAAGGAAGAGATAGATTATACTGTTGATGTTCTTAAAAAGCACGCAAACAAGCTTCGTAAGATAAGTCCTTTGAAGAGGGTGTTAAAAAATGTATTCTGAAAAGGTGATGAACAGGTTTAAGAATCCGCGCAACGCAGGCGAGATCGATTCAGCTGATGGAATAGGAGAGGTAGGTAATCCTGCTTGTGGAGATGTAATGAAGTTTCAAATACTTGTTAAGGATGGTATAATCACAGAAGCAAGATTCCAGACATTCGGCTGTTGCGCAGCTATTGCTGCTTCAGATGCAGTGTGTGAACTCGCAAAAGGAAAGACATTGGAAGAAGCCCTGAAGATGACAAGGCAGGATGTTGTTGATTATCTTGATTCCCTTCCTCAGCACAAAGTTCATTGTTCAATACTTGGCATTGACGCACTCAAGG
>JABMQF010000063.1 GCA_013203345.1 Candidatus Woesearchaeota archaeon | reverse complement strand
GGCTCTGTAGAACAGTTTTGAATCCTGGAGCCGCAGCAGCTCAAAATATCAGATTATTTGCGCTATTTTTTGCAAAATATTCCAATATCCGACGATAAATACGACGGCGCAAAAAATATTTCTTGTTATTGTGAGCAGATTACAGGTGATAATTCGGAAAAGAAGCTCGATCTTCTGCGTCGCAAGCTTGCGCGACGTAAGTATATCTCCGAAAACACGTTTTAGGATGCTGATAATACACTCTACAAGGCTCCTCTTGCCTTTTTTCTTGTTCGTGAGCATGCGTTTCATCTTCTTTCTGAAAGTGCCTTTCGTCCGATGGATCGGAACGTCTTCATTCTTAAGATGTATCTTGGATTTTTTGCCGCTCCCAAAAATCAGCTCATGGAACCATTCAGCATCATAAGCCTTGTCACCAAATACATTCTTGAAGTCAAGGTGCTTTATCTTATTCCACAGCGGTTTCATGTCAACAATGTCATTCCGCTTCTTTTTTCGCATTTTCACGGCGAGAATAAGCAAATTTTCCAAATCAAAAAAGAAGTTTGCTTTAAGAAAATCCTTCTTCTTCACAGGTCTTTCAATACGCTTTTCATAATGTTCACTCGCATGACTGATCCTCAAACCCGTAGCGTCAAAACCACCATTCTTCATCTTCTTCGGAGTGAGTTCTACAAACTTGAGAAGTACCTTCTCAAGATTCTGAATATTCTGACGCTGAGCAAACTTCTGTAAAGTTGTGAAGTGTGGAATCCTATCAATCCCCAAATACTCAGGAACAATACTCGTCTTCAAATACTCCTCAAAACCCCTGTAATCCTTACGTTCAAACGTTTTAACCACTAACAGCTTAAACAACTGATGGTTAGTAAAAGTCTTCTTAGAATGCTTAGAAGCAAACAATGGCATCTGTAAAGTAGCAATCAATTGATCCGCCAAATCCAAAAGCCTTATTAATTCCGGTTTATTTATTCCCATCGTGAGACCTCCTTTTCTCGACGGAAAACAAGGAATCACAAGACGTTCTTAAGCTTTTCGGAGCTTGAGAACGTCATATTCTTGAGATATCTACAAAGCCTGTTAATGTAGTTTGTGAATAAGAACAGGAATACATGACGCAAAAGCATGCCCTACTACGGTTTGTTTTGCAAACCTCCGTCCGTTGCCAGGCTCCGCGCTCTTATGTTTTGTTTTATGACGCGGTATCCCCGTAGGGGCCGTCCCCCTCCCGCGTTGTAATGTTTTACTGGAAAGCGCTACGCAAGGGGCAACGACGGTCATGCTTTTGCTGCAGTAGCTAATAATTCAACAGACTACTTCCTCATCTCTCTTCTGATGAAATCACCCCTATCAATAATGTTATCAAGGTAAATACAATCTTTGTTCAAGTTACCGACTACTTTTCCGTAGCCAAGAACTTCTCCATGCTTGTTAACAACAAGAGCATCACCCTTTGCGACATTGGACTTGACAATGCTGCTGGAAAACACATCCCTACCACAAAGAAACAGCCACTCTGCCTTTTCATCAACAATAACCCATCTTGTTGAAGCCCTGCCAAGCAATTCCAGCAAGGCAAAACTAGACCTGAAACGCTTACCCTTATCTTCACCAAGGAAAAGCCCTGCGCAGACAGGTTCCCTGTTAAGATTTTTACTGACCTTATCCATAACAGCATTCAAATCAGGAGATATCTGGAAGTACTCCCTGCCACTCTTCACGATATGACAAAGCTTCTGTTCAGTGAACCTTGATACAAAATCATCAATCATCTTCTCAATACTCTCCTAAATTTCATCCACCCGATACTGCCAAGCATCATCGGGAGAGATATAAAGATAAGGAAAATCCCTATTGCGAATTTAAGGAACTTAATTATCAGGTCCTGAACAAGCCATGCTCCGACAAGGAACAACAAAAGACCTATGACGAAGACTGTGAGACTTTGGGTTTGTCTTCCCATGTTATATCAACCTCCACATTGAATGCATCAAGTATCCTCTTCTTAACATCAGACTGTAATGTCTTAAGATCTATCTTATCCCTTGTCTTGACAGATCGTTCAATCTTATCATTAAGCAGGCTAATCTGGTTATCTACATGCTCAACCTTATAATTAAGACCATTTATGTCCTGCAGAACCTGGTTGCTCCTAAGCTGCTCGTCAATCTCTTTAATCCCCTTTCGGGCATCAATATACTTAGCCTTCTTCGCACGTAACCTTTCAATTGTGATACCTTCAATCCTGCCCACTATCTTATCAGGATCCTTTACCTCCACAGATCTTTCAGACAATGCTATACGCATCTTCTTTAGTAATTGTAGGATCATCAAACTATCATCAGCAGCAAGAGCTGCTGTAGGATTATCGATATAATTGTTGAATATATCAGCACCCTCTGCAAGCACTCGCTCATACTTCCTCATAGCCTTGTTGATAGGAGAAAACATCATAGACACTGCGTCTTCAACATCACCTATCTGTTTCTTAAGATTTGACTTCTGTTCATCAGCAGTACGGAACTTCGAATAATCTTTTCCCTTCTTTATCTCATCCATGCTCTTTAGAAGTTTTTTCTTCATATTATTTGAATTTGACAATTTCTTGCGCATAACATCAATATCATTATCAAGTTCATTTAGAAGCTTGCGCTTGGCACGAAGTTCAGACACAGAACGGTTGATAGTCCCTATGTCAGATATACTGTTGTCATCCAGAATCTCCTTAATACTTGTAACAGTCTCACCCATTAACTTTAACCTTTTGTTTATCTCTGAAACAATAGCAGAAAAGAACTCATTCATCACAGCATGCCCTTTCACAGTGGACCTAGCAAGCCTAACCATAAGTTCCTCAAATCCCTTGCAGAAATCAGACGTCTCTTGGCAAGACGGGCTGTTCGGGACAACTATCATGTTGATGAATTGTTTGTGCTGGCTGATATACGCCTGCCTGTTGCCCTTCATTATCTGATTCTCACGCTCAGTGATGTTAGTATTGCGAAGCTCGGCTTGTGAAAGAATATCAAGATTCTGGCGCAGCTCCCTGGTAAGATCTATGAGACGGAAAAACTGCTTTTCAACATCTTTGCGGATGTTTTCGAATTGTCTAGCTGCACGATCATCTACCCAATCATCCATGGAGAACAGATCCACAATCTCATTTTCTGGAATCTGTTCACCACTATCCTTTTTGAAGATACTGTTGAACCAGCCCATAGCAGTCGCTAACTGCAATATGTTTATAAATATATTGATGAATATTTATCTGATGGCAAAGAAGTATGGCAAGAAGAAAAATGACATTGTTAAGGAAGCCAAGAACCATATAGCATCGCTTTTTGAGAAGGCGAAGTTTGAAGCAGGCACACGTCATTGGCTTGCCAACAGGTATGTGACACTTGCGCGCAAAGTGGCTATGAAATTCAAGATACACATGACACGAGAGCAGAAAAGACTGTTCTGCCCGCATTGTTATCGGTTTTTACTTCCTGGCAAGAACCTTAGGGTTCGGGTGCATGAACACAGATTGATATATTATTGTCTTGATTGTAAGAAGTTCTGGCGGAAACCGCTTGATAAAAAAAAGAAAAAAATAAACTGATTTCAGGGTCAGGTGTTATTTCTTAAGAACTCAATAATTGTTCTGCTTTCCGGGTCTCCAGCCGTCTTGAAGCAGAAGATAGCATCGCCTGCCTTACCATACCTGCTGGGGGAATCATCCTGCAGAATCTGCTGACCCAATCCCTTGGCATTTTCAGGCACTCCAGCAAGCTTATAGTAAGCTGCCGCAACCCTATAATCATCTCCACAAAAATGTTGTTTGTGTGCAACTGCGTCCAGAGCAGCTTCTGCAGCAGCAAGCGCTGTCTGGGTAGATAATTCCACATCATGTTCTGAGCAGAACCTATAAAGCAGCTCATAATCCCTTGCAATATTGGCTTCAGCTACTTCCACTATCCTTGCTTTGGCATTTTCTGGATCGTGCTCTGAAAGGTAAATCAAAGCTGTTGTGAAACGAGAGGATTCTTCAGACGAGAGAATCTGCTCACCTAACTCCCAATACTTATCTGAAGAGAAAAGATTCCCACCACTCATCTTTTCTGCCCGTTTGTACAGCTTAAAAGCTTCTTCCTTATTATATCCCTTTTTAAACACCTTTTCGGCAAGGCTCACGACTTCCTCTGGAGATGGTACTTCACCATGCTGACCAATATACGCGAAGATGCCATCACGTGCTGCACTACCATCTGAATCCAATATTATTTGTGTTAATGCTTCTTTAGGTATAGCCAACCCGTTCCACATGTAAATGTTGGCGACTAATCTTCCATCGCCCCGCTCCAAAGCTATTTCAGCCATCTTCGCGTACTCTTCAGCTGAGAATTTTGCCCCCGCAGCATCCATGAATAGCAAGCTATTCCTAATAGAATCATTGTCAAAGAAGTTCCTGGCTGTTGCTTCAGCCCTCGACTTAAGGCCTCCCTTCGCCATCAAACCTGCAATAGTGTGAATATAATCACCACCCTGTTCACACAAATCATACAACATGTCAACCATGTCTGAGGCCACATCTCCAGGTATTGTCTCTTGACGAATCTGAAAATTAAAAATCAAATCAGTAACTGTTTGCAGGCATTCGCTGTTAGATACTTTCCTACCCAACCTGATGAATTCATCATATTTCCCAAACTTTAACAAAGACCTGCCCGCAATCTGAAGAAGCTCCAAATTTTCTTCTGCTACTGCATACTCCGCCATCACTTCGCACACTCTTTCAACATCTTCTTCAGAAAGCATAGAGACGTCAACAGAATCCCGCAACCTGTTGGACATAATCAATTCATCGAGAATATTATCTATGCAAACAGCACCCTCTCCAGCAATCTCATTGTTTTCTTTATTCATTGTACCACCCGTGAAAATATATTTGTTAATTTTCTACAACACAACACCAACTTTACGAAAAGAGGTTGTTGAGTTCAATCATCCTTGCTTGACCTGTTATGGGTTCGCACTCAAGTACTTTCTGGTGAGTTCTTTCTTTTTCTCATCTGATATAGGAGTTTCATAAAACAGCAATTCCAGTGCAGCTGATTTTACATCTAATGATTCTGCATTGTCTTTTGTGATCCTTTGCCTCAATGCAGCATAGTTCGGAGGAGTCCCTGGCCTGTCTTTTGTGTAAAGCGCATGTATATCAAGCATTACGTCCAACATATCTTTGGCAATTTCAAGCCCCCACTTCATGTTTGCTGCCTTGAGAATCTGTATCGCGTCACCATATGCCTGTTGGGAACTGTACTCACCAGACCTTACAGACTCTTCATTGTGCCTTGTACTGTCAAGTATCTGCACAGTACTCTCAAGGAATTCATGTTTCTTGTCTTCTGTTCCATCAACCATAATATAACACCTAATCATCAGGGTGAACACCCCAGGTATTTAAACAAAACGATTTCTTGACTAAATTCACCACCGTAAAGTTTAAATATGCTATCTCTTTTCTCAAGTGGTAAGTGGGGGTCTCTATTTATTCCTAATACTCATGAATAAAAGGTGGTTTTATAATGGCAGGTAAGACAAACAGCGAGTTTTCTAAATCACAGAACCTCAAGGATCTTGATAGTGCACTGAAGAAGTCGTTCGAGAAGATAAAAGACGATATGACAGTGCTCAAAGAGAGCGTCCACCAACAGGGTGTGAAGTTAGCTGAGGTAAACCAGGATGGCAAGGACAATAAGGCAGACTTTGTCACAATAGACAAATTCAACATACTCAAGATCAAGATAGGTGAGATAAACGAGCATATGAAGAAGCTATGGGATGTCGAGAAAAAGCTCGAGGACCTTGATAGCAAAGCAGTCACAGAGCCTGAATTCGACAGCAAGTCAAGCGCTTTTGATAATGAACTCACCAAACTCAAAGAAGACATCAGGGGAATCAGCAAGTCGATGGCAACAGAAGCCCAGACAAAGAAGCTTGTTGAAGATATCAATGATGAGTTTGACAAGGCTAAAGGCGCAATAGAAGAGCTCAGATTAATCAAAGAGAGCCTCACAAAAGACGAACTTGACAAGAGAACAGACAAGCTCAACAAAAGAGCAGACAAGGTCAAAGCTGAAATCAAAAACATAAAGCAAGACTTCAAAGACAAAGTCACGACAAGCCAAGTGGACAAGCTCCTCAATGATGTGAACAAACAGTTTGAAAGTACAAGTAAAGATATGGAAAGTATCAGGAATAAAGTCAATGAATGTGCAGCTAAAAAAAATGTTGACAAAACGCTCAAAAATCTTGATAAGAAATTCAATGAATTGTCTGACAATACTGCTGAAGATATGGAAGAATTTGCAGCCAGTATGGACAAATCCATGAAACAATTCTCTAACTCTATTGATAAAAAGAACAAATCAAACAAACTTGACAAACTCAAGCAAAATATCAATAAACTCGTGTCGAAGAAACAGGTTGATAACCTCATATTAGACATGAACAAAGAATTTGATCAGGTCAAACAAGGTGTTGAAGACAACTCAAAACAACTATCTGATATTGATAAACAAAGTGCAAAGAAAAAAGAGATAGTCGGTGAGATAAATACGCTGAAGAAGGAACTGACAGCATTGAGAAAGGATTTGAGTGCAGTCAGTAGTGAAGCAGCAACAGAAGACAGCATAGACCTTGCATCAGATGAAATAAAGGATATGTTCAAAGAACACAAAAAAGACACTAAAGAATGGCTGAATGATCTTGCTAAGAAGATCCGCAAAGAATCTGATATAGCTGGCAAAGACATAAAATCCAATTCTCAGGATATAAATTCAATAGAAAAGAGTCTCAGAAAGGATATGAAAAAGTACATATCAAACAGCATACTTGATGAAGAGCTTGATATGATTTCTGATGAGATAGATAAGTCCAGAAAAGGGCTTGCGAGCAACAAACAAGTTCAAAAACTCTCTAAAGAGCTAGAAAAGCTCAAAGAAAGAGTAGATTACCAAGAAGACGTTCTAAAAGATAAAAACAGACAGTTAAAGGCTTATGCGAAAGATCTCAAATCAGCAAAGCATTCCAGCGCCAAGACTGCTAAATACAATGCTAAAAGTTCTAAAAAGCATCTGACGGGCTCTAAAAAGTCATCAGGCAACAATATATTCTCCTTTTTGGCAAGCTTCCTTATAATGATTGCATTTCTGCTTTTAATTGTTGCAATCGGGCTATTCGCGACAGGAGTTATGTTCGCTACAGATATAATATCCATAGCAGCTGTGGTGTGCTTCACATTAGGCATCATAATGCGGATATTTGTAGGTACAAGACAGTAAGACCCTAAATTCTTATTTTTATTATGATATTTTAGCGATAGCTTTAAATATGACTTGTTAATACTACTGAATAGTGATGTATTTTTATGGATTGGTTGTAATCCAAATGGTGATAAACAGTGGTTGAAGACAAAAATCAGGAAACTCTACAGGGAATTGTTGACTATGTCACACAAGCCCAGAAAGAACACAAAGAAAGTATAATGCAAAAATGCTACAGTAAGGGCAAAACAGACCTCTACAAAGAAATAACAGGAGAGGATATGCCTGAAGAAACAATATCAATCGATACTCAATTATCAGGCCTGAATGGTTTCTTGAATACTAGTCGAAACGACCCTAAATATAAATTCGTTGCAAGACTTCCAGACACAACAGGAATGGAAGACCAAGAAAGAGCAGATGCATACGAAAAACAATCATTCCATCATGCTTACGCAGTATTGGCTCAATATTTATCAAAACAAGATCCAATCTTATTTCCAAAATACCTTCAAGTACTAGATCATCTAAGAAAAGAAAATCTTAATGGTAATGATAAATCAGATATCATGAATGAAGATTACGACAAACTCGATGCAAAAATCAACAAAGAAGACGCAAGTTTTATTGAGACACTGTATTGTAGTCTTGTAGATGAAATAAATGATTCAATGGAATCATTAGAAACAAAAAAACCTGTCAAATTTTCTATGGACGTCAGCTTTGTTCAGGATGAAGAAGGTCTTTCGCTGAAAGCAGCTAAACCAAAACAAGTATTCCTGACGCCAGAATATAATAAAGGATTGATGAAAGACGCATCAAAAAAAGCTGCGGAAGCTATAATCAACTCACTTAATGGTTCCCCTATGCAAAGCGCGTATGGAGAAGTTCTTAACAGAATACTCAACAACCAACCACTATACAAGGGACAGATAACTGAAGAAGAACTAACCTCGCTAAAGTCTAACTTTAATTCTGCTATCTGGTCAATGATCGCAAGGTCTGGCCAAGGCATCAGAGGAGAAACTTTTATCGATGTTGCAACATCAGAAACCAGAACTCTCGATGATGAACTTATGGGTGCTGTATCTGCAGAATGTGTAGGAAAAACCATTTACTCTGTAATAGCACCTGTATTGTTCCAGACAAGAAATCCTGTGGCTGAAGATTATTTCACGCAAGAGAATGGAACATTCAAAATAACAGAAAAAGGATTAGACAACCTTTCAGAAATCATAAAACAATCAGCATCTGAAATGGCCAAGATCACTATCAATACAAGAGGAAATTTCCCAGGTCATATGAATGGCATGCGACTAAGAATACCATATTCCATAACATTGGACGATACAATGGTAATAGATATTGACAAGGTCGAGGAAACAATCCTACCCAAAGGGACTCCTACAGTCACTCTTCCTGATGAAGAAATGGTAAGAATCTATTCAATAATTGATGACTTGACTCCTAAGGAGTTCACTAGTGAAATGACTCCGATTGCTCATACCGCAGCCATATCCGCTATAGAGGAAGCAATGAGAGGCAGTGCTCAGATTGAAAAACACCCTGCATATGATTCTTACTTTGATTTAGAGCCTACACAAGAATCTGAGGAAATTGATTCAGAACCCACAGAATCTGAGGAAATTTATCCAAAGCCTACACAAGAATTTGAGAAAATTTACGGCCAAAAAATCAAAGGTATCACGAACAAAATTGTAAAAGACCAAGTTATCAAGGACGCTATGAGAAGATACGGACTAGAGGAATGATAAAATGGAAGATGATGATGAACTCGTTTTCGAGATAAAAGACGCTTTACGCAAGTCAAAGAACACCTTTGAAAGCACAATAAACAAGAAAAGACTGTCATCTGAAGAGCTTGAAGAGCTGTTCGAAGAATTCAACGGATGAAAACATTTTTAATTGTTAACATATTTTTCTTCTTAGAATGGAATACAACCTCGAATTGGAAAAGGCTGCGCAGATAATACTTAAAGATAAAGCAAAAAAAGTATGCATCCAGCTGCCTGACGGACTCAAACCAAAAGCCAAGCAGATAGTTGACTTTCTGCAGAAAGAGACAGGAGCCAATGTCTCAATATGGGCAGGATCGTGTTTTGGCGCGTGTGACACACCAGACCTGAAAGGATATGATACACTCATACAATGGGGACACAGCGAGTGGAAAAAGAACTAAATAAGTTTAATTCTCCTAAGCTCCTCAACACCTTCTTTTACAATAGAACCTGCATTAATTCTTGGAGATAACTGCAAAGCTTCAGAGTAGTCGCACCAAAGATAATCATAATGACGCTCAGAACCGACCACTTTCTCTGGAGCGATATCCATGCTACGCGACTTGAAAAAGAACAACACCACAGTCTTTATTGTCTTGAACCGCTTATGATTATAAGTGATTTCTCTTCTAAAATCATTGATCTGCTCAACATCAAGACCTGTTTCCTCAAAAATTTCTCTTTTTGCGCAATCAATCTCAGACTCACCATTTTCCAAGTGACCCTTAGGCACAGAAAATCCATTAAATTCGCGATTGAAAAGAATAAGAACCCTCTTTTTGCAAATAACAAGACCCCCACAACTCTTCTCATGCTCCATACCCTAAATAAACTACACACAATATTTAAATACATCTAAATAAAGGAATACTCTGAAAAGAGGTATTACAATGTTTGAGTCAGGAATAACATACATGCTAACATATATCTTCACAGCATTCCTCACATTCACAGGGCTGTTCGGAGGATTGATTCTCGCGTACATGGCAGCTGAAGAGCTCAAACCAGGTAAGAAATACTTTCTCGGTCTTGCCCATACCATTATGGTATTTATCCCACTTACAATACTTTACAGCTACGGAGTACACATTGCATTACTCGTGCTGCTTGCTATCTCTACAATAGTATTCCTATACCGCACACAGAAAATCGATATGGTAGGCACGATAGCATACTACCTCCTCGGAATCGCATTCTTCTTTGGCACAAGAAGTGAAGAGCTGTTCATCATGACAGCATCAATGATATTCCTTTTAGGTCTGCCGTTGGGAAGCCTGTTTGTAGCAGAACGAATAAAAGAAAGCAGAAAAGCAGTTGTGACAGATATGTTCCTTAAATACGGCCTATTCCTTGTTGTTGCGTTTCTGACAAATCTTATCGCACTGTATGTGATGAACATTTTTTAAGATACATCCAGAAATGTTCTTTCTCATATCAATAACCTGCTGAGAGCCCTTTAAGAGGTTTCCTGCGAAACTTTTATAAATACCCTCCAAACACAACTCTATTAGATTTGCCCCTGTAGCTTAGCGGTGGAGCATGCGGCTGTTAACCGCAAGGTCGCCAGTTCAAACCTGGCCGGGGGCGTTGTGAGCCCGTGGCTTAGCCTGGAAGGCGTTTGCTTGGGCAACTAGAGCGCTCGACTGATAATCGAGTGGTCCCGGGTTCAAATTGTGAAAACATGAAAGTCCCGGCGGGCTCATTAATTTCTTTTTTTTACTTTCTGAAAAACAACGAATCCAGTAATAACAACAATAGCCCTGCCAGCAATAATTCTAACAACAACCCTGCCAGTACCCGCACAACCAATAAATTTACCCTTGCTTGTGCTACTGCAGCCACCTAGCGAGCGAAAAGGAACAACAGTAAGAACCAT
>JABMQF010000062.1 GCA_013203345.1 Candidatus Woesearchaeota archaeon | reverse complement strand
ATCATTATCGTATCCTTCGTCAATATCTGTGTCGCAGTCATCATCTATTCCATTGCACGTCTCTGTTGCTCCAGGATTTATTGCTGCATCATAATCATTGCAGTCTCCGCCGCACACTGTCCATCCGTCATTATCAACATCGTATCCTTCGTCTATTTGTGTGTCGCAGTCATCATCTACGTTGTTGCATAGTTCTGTTGCTCCTGGGTATATGCTTGCGTTGTTGTCATTGCAGTCTCCATTACATGTTTGTAACCATCTTCGTCTACATCATATCCTTCGTCTATTGTTCCGTCGCAGTTGTCATCCACTCCATTGCATATTTCGGTTGCTCCCGGGTTGATGCTTGCATTAGTATCATCACAGTCAGGCACTCCACACCCTTCTGCGGACTGATTATATCCATCTTCATCTTCATCAATGCATTGGATGCAGTTGTTGTCTTCCCAATCAATGAATCCATTACAGTCATTGTCGTGGTTATCATCGCACGTCAACTCTAATGGTGTTTCGAAGGGGTTGTTTTCAGATTCATCGTCTCCGCAGCAGTTGAGTTCTAATCCGTTTCCAGTCCAGTGGTATCCGAGATCTTCACATATTATAGGGCAATCATCAGGAGTCAATCCATCATCTATTAGTTCGTTGCAATTATCATCTGCATTATTGCAAAGTTCTTGTGCTCCGGGGTATACTGTGTTGTTGTTATCATCACAATCCTCAGGACCACATTCAAATTCTATGATTGGACATAATGCTCCTCCATTAAGGCTTTCACCCATGATTATTCTGAAGTCCCCTATTATCATACCGTTAGTTAATATGTCAGAACAGCTTGTATGGATTTGTATGTTTTCAACGTCATCGACTTTTATTGTTATTACTGTGCCTAGTGTGCCTTTCTTGTCCATACCTGTGAATGAGAATAGCCCTCCTGGAGCGACCGTTCCTGAAAATACTGGGTCATCAATCTTCTTCTGGATAACTTCTATTGTGGCCGAACTACTGCCAAGGTACTGTAATGTGAATGAAGTCATCTTTCCGTCACATTCACTGCAAGTGGTTGGGTAATCAAATGATTGGTTAAAGCTATCACCATCATTATCTGTACAAAGACCACAGCTATTATCTTCCAGGTCTGTTAATCCATTACAGTCATCATCTATTTCGTTGTCGCATATTTCTTGTGCTCCTGGGTTTATAGCATCATTATCGTCATCACAGTCCGGTGTGCCGCATCCAAGTCCTTCTTGGTTGTATCCATCTTCGTCATTGTCTACACATCCTTCTGCAGGTGTGACGCGCAAAGCGGTTATCCTGGCATTTCTTATGAATGCTTTTTTCTCATTGTTGCTTGATCCGAATGTAATTTTTGCAGTATATGTATCTCCGTCAAGAATTATGTTCTGGGTAGTTCCAAAAGATGTGTAGTCCATTGGTGAGCTTGTCTCTTTTGGCTTAAACCTCATATCTGCATACCCTTCACCACCTATCTCGAGTTTGGCATTAACTGAATTGTCCTTTGACTCACCACCTATCTGGGCTGTTGCCAGTATTAGATACTCTCCGTCTTCTGCAGGATCTATTGTTAGTGTTGTCTTTACTTCACTTTCACTTTTTGTGTTGCTTTCATCATTGCTCTCTGCAGTTTGTGCATCGAAGTCAGGTGTAAGGCGTATCGCAGTTATTCTTGCTCTTCTTATCCTTCCATTGTTGTTATATTCTGATTTTCCTCTGATATCAATTTCATGTTCTTCGGAATTCAGGCGCACTACTTTGTGGAACGCGAATGTCTTATAATCTGCAGCATCTTTTCCTTCGTACCTTGCCTGATCTATTTCAGTGCTGTCCATGTTAAGCTGTGCAAAGATTGTTTCATCTGTCTTTTCTGCCCTGTATTCTCCTGTGGCTATTATCAAGTACTCGTCAGCAATACTTGGAGTGAAGGTTAGTGTTGTGATGTCCTGATATGATGATCCCATTATCTGTTCTGATTCTTCTTCAGAGTGTTGGAATTCATTAAGGTCTATCAGGCTTATTCTTGCGTTTCTTATGAATGCTCTGCAGTCATTCTCTGTAAGGAGATAGTCCATCTCAAGTGTGTGTTCACCTTCTTCAAGTTCTACAACTTTATGTGTGAAGTATGTTTGGTAGTCATCGTACCAATCAGCATCGTTTGGCTCCCATTTGGATTCAGATATTGTATCTCCGTCAATTGTTGTTCTCACAGCGACTTTGTATGATGTTGTGTCTGTCCTTGCCTCTGCTGATGCGATAACAAGGTATTGTCCATCTTTTGGTGCTGTGAATGTTTGCGAGACTTTGTTGACGTATGATTCTGATGTGGTTGAGGATTCTCCCGAGCTTTCAGATCCTTCATAGAATCCAGGGTCTTTCTGGTCGATTGTGAAAGTGTATTCTTCGCCCCGTGTAAGTTCTTTTATCTCCACCCATCTTGCGGTCTGTGTGCAAAGTCCTATCTCTTCATCCTCATCTGAGCATGAGTCTTCGCATTCTTGTGTATCAAAATTCCAGGAGATGCATTTGAACAGTCTATCGCCTTTTGCGACTTTTGTTATGTCCATTGTTTCGAACTGCATGCTGCTGGGGTCTATGGAGAATCTTGTTTCGTCTGATTCTGTATCTTCATGGATTTTAAGGTCATTGTCGCGTGATGTATCATAACCATTGATGCTTATTTCCATTCCTTCCATTATTAGTTTGACATTCATTCTGCCGGACGCGGCTGATGATACTTTTTCATCATACTTTGCCAGGCGGCTTTCTTTGTCTATTACTGTTATTGTGTTGTCAAGCTCAGCATAGCTATTAGTTCCTGAAGAGATAGGGAGGGTATATGAAGAACCCTCTTCAATTCCTTGGATTTTTTCCCATTTTCCTTCGCATGCCTGGGCTCCTCCATTCCATGCAAGGCATCTAAACACATCTTTTCCTGTTGATGTTGTGGTTATGGTTGCGTTTTCAAAATACACATCGCCTGATCCTAGTGAGTATACTCGAGAGAACATTGAGCTTTCTCCTCTTGGTGATAACTCATCAACTGTGATGAATTCTCTTGTATCTGAGCTGATTTCTGCTCCTTGTAGGTGTATGCTGTCAACTGGTTGGCCTTCCTGTATCTCAACATCTATGTTGTACCTGCCTTCCAGTACGGTTATTGTGTTGTCTTGTTCTGGTGAGACCAGTCTTTCTCCTTTTATCTTGGCTTTTTGTTTTGTGATTCTTTTTGTGGCTATCACATCGTTTGTGTCAGGGTCTTTGAATTCTATGTATGTTGGAACTATGATTCCGTTTGAGTCTGCGACCTCTGGGTTGAACTGTACTTGTGTCTCTTCAATTTCAACGACTTCTAACATGTAATTTATGGTGTTTATCTTGATTGTCATGCCTTGTTCTAATTCGAATACAAGTTCATAGTCTGTGTCTTTGAGTCCTTCTGGCAATTGGCATGTCTGCGAACAGGTATCTGAGAATTCATTCATATCAGGTTCCTGGAATGCTGCGCGAAGCTGCTTCGTCTCACTCTGTGCGCTGTCAAATCTGACATTGCCTGGTTCAAGACTCTGGTCAAGGTATATTACTTGTGCTGTCACTGTGTTTTCGAGTGTGGAACCGTGCTGTTGATAATATAGATAGAATGGTTCATCCCAGTTAGTGCTTGTTGGTGCAAGCTGGATAAGTCCGCAGCAGTCTTCTGCTCCATTACATATGCTTGTGTCTATTCCTTCATGAGATGTTATTGTCCATTTTGTGCATGTTTTTGATCCGTCTGCGTTCCAGCTGAACCCTGTGTTCTCAACAGTGAAATCAACCGCATCAGCTCTGCTGTAAGCCCTACCATCATCGTCTGCATCCCATCTTGTTCCTTTTTGATATTCTAGTGAGAGGTCTATTGATTTTTCTTCTGTTGATTCTTTATTTGGGTTTTTGTCTTGTTCTTCGTCGGATTCTTCGCCGGGTTTTTCGTCTTGTTCTTCACCTGGTTCTTCTTCAGATTCTTGGTTTACTGATTCTGCAACTTGGTTTCCAGTTATCATATTTGATTGCCTATTTATGGCTCTGTTGTCAAGAACAAGATATTTTTCTCCGTTCGCCAGGAGATATATTCTTGCCTGGCCGTCTCCGATTATCTCACCATCCATGCTGATTTTTCTCAGCTGGAATTTATTAGGGTGTTCAGGTACTTGCCAGGGTATTGTCTGATCTGTGGCTATTGTTAGGCTTGCATCTTGAGAATAGAAAAGTTGATCTCTTGTGGATATTTGAAGTCCGGTTATTTCCATCTTGCGAAGCACAAGGCTTGTCGCGAGGAGTGCGGCGATTATCACTATTAGCGCAATTGCGATAATTGAGTTTCGCCTGTTCGTTGAGGTTTTAGTACCGGTCTTATTGTTTACCATCTTGTTTCATCTCATTTATTATTTGCTCAGGTTTTTTGAGCCTGTAAATTCTTTTTCTGCTGTCTTCTGGATTAAGATTTATTTCTAGCCAACTATTTTTGCGTAGGTGTGATAGGATTACGCTCACATTATCGTCGAGAATTTCTGTTGCTTTCTGATGATCAAAGCTACTATCGCGAAGTTCTTGCCATATTTTCGCATACTTCTGCATTACCCACTTTGGTAGAGGTGTTGACATATTCGCAGTATTAACAACTTATCATTTAAATAATTATCTATTTGGTAATGTGTATAACTTATAACGAACCATTTGGTCAATAGGGTATATATTATACCTAAATGCAAACTTATTTTCTTTTTAGGATATTTGATAACGTTATAAGGCAAAAAATACACCAAAAAAAGATTATTAGTTTACTGTATAGGTTATGTTTCTTGTTTGTTTCTTGATACTATCAGATAGCATCACTACACGGCCTGGCAGGGGTTAATTGTTGCACGTCAAACAATGAGATATTGCTTTTTTCGCCCTTTTTTTTGATTATGTATTTTGCTTATAGATATTCATATTGTTTTATGGCTAATTAAATTACTTTATGACTGATTGAATTACTTTATAGATTATATTAATGGAAAAATGTTAAAACTTATTGTCTTATAGGTATTTTATTAATCAAATAGAAAATTACATTACTTATTAGGTATTGTTTTTTATCACGCTCTTTTAATCCTCTGATCCGGCGCAAGCAACGCGTTTTATACAATTTAATAAAAATAATTATTAACAAAATATTTATTTATATTTTTACTTTTGATTGTAGTGGCGCGTTAATGATACCAAAACATTTATATATATTTAAATACCTAATAAAAAAAATTATTATAAAAATATTTTACTACTTTGTTCAGATTTACAAAAAATATGGTGAGAATTGGTGTTAAGCCTACAACCTATGTTGATGCAGCGACGATACTGGCAGCAAGAGCTGGATTCTGCGCTCCAGACAATAAAGGCAGGCAAAAACCAGATTGTTGTCGCGCCAGACAAATATGGTAAATCATCTTTCCTTCTTGATATTGCAAACTCGCTTAAGAAACCTAATATGCCAATCATATTCTCTGCAGAATGCACAGGTCTTGAATCATATATTCGCACAAATCTCATCTCATTGCTTCAGGCTTACAAAGATGTATTCATTGAATATGAAAAGATCTTATCTGCGTCAATTCTTGACATAGACAGCAAACTTTCAGAACTGAAGATTAGTGATGGCCTGCGCAGGGACATCAAGATTTTACTGTTTCACAAGCAAGACAAAACAATTTCTATTGATGATGTTGTAAATGTTTTCATATCATTGCCATCTAAGATAGCAACTGAGACCAACACAGTGCCTGTGATTCTTGTCGACGATGCAGACCGTCTTGCTGGAATGAAGTCACAACATGCATCGATGTCTGCTCTATTCGAATATGCAGGCCAGTCAGGAGAGTGTGTCTTTGTATTTGCATCACATTACAAGGTTGCGGATATAGATTCAGTCAATATTCCTCTGATGCCAATATCTTATGCACGTGAATACATATCGTCAAACAATGTAGAGATAAAAGAGGCAGCACTTAATGCGATTTATAATTTTTCAGGTGGTGTTCCTTTCTACATAAACTATATTGCAAGGCTTGCAAAGCTTTCATCTGCGGCAACAGCCGAGGCAATCAACTTACTTGCAAAGGATGCTATCAAAAATGAGCTGCACACTTACTATTCAGAGAGACTAAGGCAGCTTAGCCCAAAAGAGCTGCCCATAATTGTCTGCATGGCAGAGCATGATGTTAACACTCCGTCGAGGATATCGCGCATAATCGATTATTCACGGACAAACGTAAGACGATTCCTCTCGATAATGGAGGAAAAAGGTTTTCTTACCCTTAAATCAAGAGGTATGTTTGAGATCAATGACCCTGTGTTCAGGAAATGGTTGGAGGTGCAGGTGGCAAGATGATGCTATTCAATAAGTGCTCTGCATGGACAAGAACTGCAGGGACGAGAAAATTAATGATGATTCTGTTATGTGTAGTATTAACAGCAATTTTCGCATCATTCGCTTCTGCGCAGTGTGTCAACCCGTCTGATAATCTTGATATATCTTCAGACACGACGCTATGTTCAGGAACTTTCAACATAGTCGACACAGCAGGTGATGGTGTTGTCAGGATAACTGCAGGATCTGTTTCACTTACATGCAACAACACAATAATAATAGGTGACGATACTGGTAGTGGTTTCTATTCTGTTAATCAGCACCAGGTAAATATTTCAGGATGTGAAGCTGTTAATTACAGCACAGGTTTCTCTCTTGAGGGTGATTTCTGTTCATTCCATAACCTGACTTCCCGCAATAATGTAAAACAAGGGTTTGATTACCAAAATTCTATTCAGTCAAACTTTTCGCTTATCCGTTCTTATTCAAACACAGGGAATGGATTCAATATATTAACTGCCACCGACACTGTGATAGAAGATTCAGATATATACAACAACGGAGATACGGGTATCTATTTGCAGGGTTCAAGTGACAGTCTGATTGAAAATGTACTTTTCGAGGATAATGACTGGGGGATCCAATTCACCCTTAACAGCAATGACAACATCGTCAAAAACAGCACATTCGAAAACAGCACTAGTTATCATGTGTTCCTTGCAAATCCCTCGTCAGGTAACACTTTTTACTTCAATCAATTCAGAAGCGCGACGCTAGGTCTTGCAAATGACCAATCCGCACTCAACCTATGGAGTGTTGATAATGGTTCAGCATGTGGTGCTCTATGTCAGCGTGGAAACCTATGGGATGATATAGGTTCTTTGGACATCGTCGACTCAAACATAGATGGATATGGTGATTCTGGAACAGCTTATCCTTATTCTGCTGCGACTGGTGGAAATGTTGTAGGATCAGTATCTGACAACGGTCCGATGATTGATTATCCTCCGACAGGATCTATAGATATTGTAGGTCCGAATGGAAGCACAGTATTCACAGGGTCAAGGATGGTTTTCCTTAACTTGACTTATGCAGATGATTTCTGCTTGCCTGCATGCCGCTGGGCGAATGACAACGCGTCCAATCTCGGCAGCATGTCTTGGGAATCTTGTGTAGGTGTAAAGGCCTGGATTTTGTCAGAAGAAGAAGGCAACAAGACTGTCTTCTACGAGTTGAGGGATTGCAAGCCCCAGACTACGGTGATGAACACATCCATAACTTACAGGTTCACTCAGGATTATACTCCGCCGACAGCGCCAGTTGTATATGACGGTGATACAGGTATTGACATTGACTGGGTCAACAGCAACACAACCCTTTCAGCTTACTGGTGGAACGCGACAGATGATATTTCAAATATATATTACAAGTACAGGATTTTTGAGGACGGTTCATGCTTTGGCGGGTGTGACTGGACTGATGTGGGTGAACGAACAGACGTCACTGTCCCTAATCTATCTCTTGATGAGGGAAGCAACTATACTTTTGAGGTCACAGCTTACATAGAGGGAGGTTTTAACGCAACCTCTTCGTCCGACGGTGTTATCATTGATCTGACCCCTCCGACAGCGCCCGACATAACTAGCTTGACTCATCCAATAGAAGGTACTTCTTACGGAAGTAGTGATGTGCTGCTTAACTTCACTGCGCAAGACTTGATTTCAGGTATTGATGGTTATTCATATATGGTAGGTATGTATCCTGGCAGTGCTCCTGATGATAATGTTGAAGCAAGGGACTGGCAGGTTGTAAGGCCTATGATTAGAGGAACTTACAACACAACTATCAGGGATGATATGGGAGGTTCTGCATATGCTGTATTCAGTCAGGTGCACACTAACTTGTCTGTCAATGACACAGTGCGCATTCGTGTCGTCGTTGCAGAGCGTGATTCAGACCTGACAGATTTGATGTCGCTCCGCATCTATCTGGCAACAACTGGAGAAGGTATGCCAATATCAGGCTTTGACATCACAGCTAATGCTGTGTCTGATATTATTGATGTATCAAGAGACTTTGTTTATTCGTATGATATGTCTTTGTCGCGCATCTATCAGTTCGACGTGACAGTCAACGAATCCATTGACGATTCATTCGCGGATGTTTATGTTGTTGTAGCAGGTATGCCTTCTGATGATGACAATCGCAATCCTCTTGATGTTGGAGGTACTGATACTTTGGCGTTTGTTGACAATACAACAGCGAGTTTTGTCTGCGATGAGGTTGGCGCATGTGTTGAGAATACATATTCAGTTGAGTATTCTGTCGAGGCCAGGCATATGGATTCAGGTGATGTGTGGGATGTTGATTTTGATCTCCCAGACGGCAATCATTACTTCCATGTAAAGGCAAAGGATATGGCAGGAAACTGGGGCGACCCGTCACATTACAATATTGTCATAGACACCGCCGCTGTCTCGGCGAGAATAACCTCTCCGTTCACAGGACAGTTGTTCAATAGCCCCAACATACCTGTGGTTGTTGATGTTGATCAGCTGGCCAATGTCTCAGTTACTGTTGTGAATGAGGATGGTGATTTATCCACATCTGCCTTGCAGCTTTTCAATGGAGACGGAACGTTTGATGTTGTTCTTGATAATGGGACAAATGAGATATACGCGACAGCGGTAAATCCTGCTAATGATGTTATCTCTTATTCACAGTCTGTTTTTGTTCGTATGGGGGTAGGTCTGCCTGAGTCAAACAAGACCATTAGGGTTTCTTATGGTAATGCGGGTATACTGACAAATCATATCCGAGGAGTGGATGAAGGGGATATTGTCGTAGGTATAGCAACAGAGAACAATGCAGCGGCTTTTAATACAGGATCAATAGAGTCGGATACAAGTATTGTTACGATAAAGCTTTTCGCCACTACTGATTTGATGGACCAGTCAGGTGTTGAGGATGATCTTGATGATGATGATTTCCTTGACAGGGTGAATCCTGCTTTTGGTATTGAAAGAGGTGTTGCGTATTACATAATACGAACAGAGTTGAGGCCTGCTAACATATATCTCGAGGGTGATAAGAGGTTCAGCGCAGGAGCGTACTCTCTTGTTTTCAGAAACACAGGGTTCACTGCTGACGGGCGGGTTAATATCAGTGTGAGGTCATTATCATGATATCGGAAAGAATCAGGAGGTTGTTTGGAACGAGTATCCTGATGGTAGCTTTACTGCTGTTGTTGGTGAACATCGTTGCTGCGGACATACCTTCAGGATACATCACCATATATGGTCCGAATGGAACAACAGTGACAGGAACAAGGAATGTTCTGCTCAATCTATCTTACAGTTCTTCTGATGGTATTGATTTCTGTCGGTGGGCTAATGACGTCGCTTCAAATCTTGATTCAGCTCTTTGGGAGCCTTGCACAACTGTGAAGGCCTGGATACTTAGTGAGGGATATGGAAATAAGACTGTCTTCTTTGGATTGAGAGACCTTGCAGGTCATACGTCTAGTTTCAATGATTCTATTGAGTACAGATTTGTTCAGGATTACACAAAACCTCTGCCGCCAATAGTCATCGACGGAAGGGGTACTGAGGATATTGATTGGTGGAACAGCAACACGACCCTCGCAGCATCATGGCGCAACGCAACAGAGGATATATCCACATTATATTATAAGTATCGTGTACTTGAGAATGGTTCTTGCTTTGGCTCATGCGTCTGGATAGATGCAAACACAGCGACAAGCGTAGACATCACAGGCATTGCGCTTGATGAGGGAAATAATTATTCTTTTGAGGTGATGGCATACAACCCTTCGGGTTTCAATTCATCAGTCACATCATCCGACGGAGTCTTTATAGATCTGACAAGACCTGGCGCGCCTAATGTTACAAGCACATCGCACCCATCACAATCTCTTCCTTATGATATATCTTATGCTCTTTTCAATTTCAGCGCAGATGACATCCTCAGCGCAGGAATGATGTCAGGTATAGACGGATATTCTTACATCTTGGATTCAGTACCCGGCACATCACCTGATAATTATATTGACACAAGAGGATGGGAGCGTCTTGAGCGTTTGCGCAAAGGAAATGATAATCAGACATTGAAGAACAATGGAACAGGACTTGCGTATTCTGTGTTCAGTCAGCTTCATTTTAATATTTCTGTAAATGACACTGTTCTTGTCAGGGTGGCTCTTGCTGAGCAATTTAGTGATTACTCTGACCTTTCGGGTGTTAGGGTATATCTTGCAAGGAACACTGGTGGCACGCTAGTATCCCTGTTCAACCTTACAGGCAGTGCAGTGTCAAATATATATTCAGAAGAGTTCGATGTGCGTTATGCAGAGACAATGGGTCTTGCGCGCATCTATTCTTTCGAGCTCGTGGTGAATGAGTCTTTAAATGAAGATGTCGACGACCTTTATGTTGTAGTCGCAGCAATGACTGACGATGATGATAACCGTAATCCTCTTGCGATAGCTCGCACAGCTACAGATGTAGATAACACCACTCGTTGTTTTGTATGTGATGAGTCTAACTCTTGTGTTGAGAACACAACATCACTTGATTATTCAATTGAGGTTAAGAGAAGATCCGCAAGGAATGACTGGACAGCTGTGTATGATCTTCTTGCTGATGGAATATATTATTTCCACGTCAAGGCAAAGGATATGGCAGGCAATTGGGGCGATCCTAATCATTATAGGATAATTGTTGCTGCTGGTGGAGTCGAGTCTATGGTTGTATCTCCGCTTAACGGAGAGGTCTTTATCACTGATGGTTTTGAGAAAAACATAACAGTCCTGGTGTCTGTGAGCAGCAACGCGACTGTTAGGGTCGTGGCAGAGCATGCTGATGGAAGCAGCTCTGTCTCCCTTCCGCAGGTTTTCGAAGGCACAGCTTCATTTGAGAACATAACTGTTGAGCTCGGTCAGGACGAGATATATGCATTGACTAACAATTCTAATGGTGCTATGGCTCGCAGTCCAGGAGTTTTCATAACTGTTGCGCCAGGTGAACAGCCTTTCATGAACAAGACATTGAGGGTGCGGTATCCTGGTTGTTCTGCAACAGCTCTGCCATACATCTGCAATGCTGATGAGACAACATCTTATGTAGGTCTCGCTACTGAAGATCTTGGTTCGATATCTGAGCCTTCACTACAGGCCGATACATCATTAAATACTATCAAACTTTACATGACGCGGCCTTTTGACACAGGTTCTGTTGCATCAGAGCTTGCCGAGAACACATTCCTGGATGTTGTGAATCCTATGTTTGGATTTGAAAGAGGTATTTCCTCTTATTTGTTGAGAACAGAATTGCGTTATCTTGATATACGTCTTGACGGTGACTTCAGGGTATCGCCAGGCGTTCATAAATTGTACATAAGAAAAGGTGGTCACACATTGTTTGGTGCCCAGAACATAACGCTTTCAATAGAATGAGGTGAATAATTTGGATAAGGTGAACGAGGAGAAAAGAATGAGAGTAAAGAAAGGACAAAGGTTTTTTCAGCGCACGACAGCATTGCTGCCAAGAAGCGCCCGCAGGACTGCTGCGTTTTTGACCTGTCTGACCTTCTTGTCTGTGCTCCTCGTAGCGACAGCTCTCGCCCAGGTCCAGCACCACCCACTCTCAGAGATGTTCCCTGTTGATCAGGACCTCAACCTCGGCGCTTATTCACTCAACGCGACAGACATCAACGCGACAGGCGACATCTGCATCACAGGAGGCAACTGCCTGAGCACTGCTGGCATGGGAAATTACATCGACGGCAACCTGTTCGTGAACGGAAACCTGACTGTAAACGGAACACTGAATGTCACCAACATAACATTATGGAACAACTGCGCCAACGGCCAGGTTCTGAAATGGATAGATGGTGTAGGCCAGTGCGGAAGTGATGACACAGGAGCAGGAGGAACTGTTACAGGATCTGGTGCGACAGGATACCTTGCTGTATGGACTGGCGCGACCTCCCTGTCATATGACACAAACTTCTTCTGGGACACGACTAACGACAGGGTTGGCATAGGCACTGCGAGCCCTAGCAGCGATCTCGAGGTCAATGGTGATGTTGAACTTACAAACCTTTATGATAATGATGGGGCGGGTAGTTTCTTTGACAATACCTGCTCTAACACCCAGTCAGTCCAGTCGATAGATTCTCAGGGCGACCTCCAATGCCAAGCAATAAACTTCCCTGCTGAGACCCAGGACCTGCAGGATGTCACAGACATAGCTGCCACAACGACGCACGCTGTCACAATAGACAGCAACGGCGATGAGGACACCACAATAGGAGGAGGTCTTGCTGTTGACGGCACGACCTTCAACGTAGATGAGGACAACAACAGGGTAGGCATCCGGACCGCTTCTCCCTTATCAGCACTTGCAGTAGGAGGCCAGGGATTGCCTAGTTATATGGTCTACGCAGAGTATGACTCCAACAATTATGGTATTTTAGGCCGCTCAACAGACGGAGTGGTGGGCGTTGGTGTGGAAACAGGCGGGTATTTTTCTAACCATGACTCAACTGGTACGAATATTGGTGTGCGTGGTGTTGCCGATGGATCTAGCGGAACTGGAACTCATTATGGGGGGCGTTTCGAGGCTAGTGGAGGCAGTTTTAATGTTGGTGTATTGGGCAACGCAGATGGGTATTCTGGGCAGTTCGTAAATGGCCTGGTAAGGGTTGGCGACGCAGGGTCGATAGGCTACGCCGACGGTGATGGCGATGTCTACATAGAGGATGAGCTGGAGGTCGACGGCAACGCGGTGGTTGCAAACCTCTTGGACAGCGACGGGACTGATTTCTTTGACGGCACTTGCTCGAACATCCAGTCAGTGCAGTCGATAGATAATCAGGGCGACCTCACCTGCCAGGCGATAAGCTTCCCTACTGAGAAGCAGAACCTCCAGCAGGTCACGACCCAGGGCGCTACCACAACAGATGCTGTGACAATCGACAGCGATGGCAATGAGGACACTACAATAGGTGGTGGACTGGCTGTCGACACGAACACACTTGTGGTGGATAGGACTAACGACAGGGTTGGAATAGGTACGTCAGGCCCGACTGAAGTGCTGACAGTTAATGGGGCTGCTCGCTTCGCAACACCTAATGATCTTGATGAAGGAATACTGATAAATGGTTTAGGAGATGATAACAGCGGTGGTGGAAGAATATTCTTCCAGGAGAATGATACAGGAACTTATGGTGTCTCTGTTGTGTACAATGGCAACAATTCAGGAAATATCCTGGGTGTGCCTGAGGATACTTTTGCTATAGTCACTCATGATAATAGTGTCAGCGGATTTAATGCATTTTCGATTGCGCGAGCAACAGGCAGTGCGGGTATAGCAACTGATAAGCCATTTGCTGCTGATCTTGAGATTAGAGATACTGGTGATTCGGGATCTGAGGCTGACATAATGCTTGCAACACCAATCAGTGGAAGTAGTGCTATAGAGTTCAGCACATTTACCACTCAGGAAGATCCTACTCCTGATACATACAGCTCGCATATGAGCATAATGTATGATGACGCCAATACCCGGATGGGTATCTGGGACCTCAGCGGCACACCTACTGAAAGATGGACGTTCGAAAGGGATTCGGGTAACATGGGTATAGGTACTAACTTGCCAGAATCAAATCTGCACATAAGTAATATTTCAGATACTATGTTAATTGTCGAGGCTGATTCAGACAACGATAACGTCGATGAGAATGAGAATCCAAGAGTTGAGATTCGACAGGATGGTGGCGTGACAGTTGGAGCTTTCGGTTTGGAAGGTGATGCTGGCAATCTATACACGGATTCTCAGGCAAATGCACTGTATTTGATGCTTGAAAATGATGGCTATTTTCATTTTGGTCAGAACGGTCAGATCGCAATGACTATTGATAATAATGCAGAGGTAGGTATTGGAACTGTTCAGGCTCGGGCAATGCTGCATGTGCAGCAGACTGATTTAAGTATTGATTCTGGAGAACCTACTGAGACTGAGATACTTGTTGAAGCAACCAATGCTGTTCTTGGTCTGTACAGTGATGATGGTGCTACTTGGGGTTCAGCAATTTCACTTGTGGAGATGACGGATGCAGGTGCTGTGATGGACAACTGGGGAATTGCTCGTGAGACTACTGGTGGCTCAGGATCAAGTAAGTTGAGATTCACATATGGTCCCAGTGCCGACTATGGTGTTAATCCTACAAGGGTAACTTTCGATCCCGGTGGCAATGTTGGTATCGGTACGAATGCGGCTTCATCTCGATTGACTATCAACGGGGGTCTTTGTATAGATAACGACAATGTATGTGATACCTCTGCTGGAGCGGGTGATGTTAAGATAGTTGATGGTGGTGTGTGCATTGATAATGATGGTAGCTGTACTCCTCCGACGGATGGTTATTTGATTGCGGATAGAATTGGTGTAGGGATCACTTCCAATCCTTCTTATATTCTTGATGTTCATGCTAGTGCACAACCAACCTATGTCGCCAATTTTGAGCATGATGCAGGGGTTACAGGTGGAAGTGGTATTAGAATCAGATCAGGCTCGAATGATAGTACGGAAAACAACATTGTTATGAGAATGGAGGATGGGGATGGAACTCACCAAGGCGATATTTGGTTTAGTGGGGGTACAGTCTATTATGGTCCGTTTACAGGTGCGCACGATGCTTCTATCCCTGTAGAACATAACGAGGAGGGTCTTCCTTATGGTACTGTGATGTGTTTGGTATCATCCAAGTACAATCCTGACAGGCCCAGGCAGGCGGATTATTATGTCAAGCCATGCACAGGCGCTGCTGACAAGTCTGTCATGGGTGTCTATGCAGGGAAGCATGATGATGCGGAAAGTGGCAATCAACACGCGATAAACGCGCTTGGTGACGGGCATATACTTGTGACAGAGGATGGTGGAGACATAGAGATAGGAGACTATCTCACGTCATCAATCACAAAAGGGCATGCAATTAAGCAACACGATGACCTGGTGCATAGTTATACTGTCGCAAAAGCGACAGAACCAGTTGATTGGAGCGAAGTACCCTTGGATGCTGAGAAAGGATTTAGGTCAAAACTCATATCCTGCACATATCATTCCGGATAAAATGACCAAAAAATTCAAACAAACAAAATGAATAACAATCCAATCAAGGACATTGCACTTTTTGTTTTGTTAGCCCCTGCTATCCTCTCTAGGTGCTCCTTTCCTAGCATATTGAACAACAATCCCCTCCAAAACATATATAAACTAAAAGTTTATATATATAAACTGGTGGTTTAGATGGAAACTGTGACAATGAACGAGATGAATGCTGTGCTGACCTTGTTCAAGGATTTCAGTACAGATTACAATGCCAACAACCTCAGTAAGAGATTGGGCTTGACGCCCATGGGAACATTGAAGATACTGAAAAGGCTGGAAAAGCAGGGCATACTGAAATCAAGGCAGATGGGACGGGCTGTCTTCTACAGAATGGATTTTTCCAATGACTACACGAGGACATACCTGAGGTTCATCCTACAGAAAGAGGCAGAGCACTCGACACCAAGAGTAAAGCGCTGGGTTAAGGAATTGAGGAAGTTTAAGGACGCTGCGGATATAGGGATCTTGTTCGGTTCTGTCCTGTCGCACAAGGAATTCAGTGATGTGGACGTGCTTTTGGTCTTCAAGCATAACCAGAACAAGAAGATAAACAGCCTACTCAAAGAGATAAGCGGACTCAGTGTGAAGAGGATTCATGCAGTGAAGCAGACAAAAGACGACCTGAAGGTCAATATCAAATCAATGGATAAAGTTGTCCTGAGCATACTGAGAAGAGGTATTGTCCTGTTTGGTTACGATCAGTTAATCAAGGTGGTTGAAAGTGCCAAAAAGACTATTTAAACAAACCACTAATCATGAAATTAACCAGTATTTTGACCACATAAAGATAAAGGTGGCCAACACTATGGCCACATTTATGAATAAGGTTAGGTGACCACATCAAAAGAACGCGTGTAACATGGACCATAGCACCATTCTTCCTAATAGCCCCTGCTTTCATCATCTTATGCATCGCCCTCGCAGCCCCCATAGCATCCGCAGCAGGCAACTTAAATTGCACAATCTTTCCGCGTCTTTCAGTTGATCCTGGATTTGTGCCCATCATCAACATGTACCAGTTGGATAATTCGCATGTTGAGTTTGGTAATAGAACTGATTTTGATTGGACTGTTGCGTGTCAATCAAACGTAACCACGCTCGACGACGGCTGCGGAACAAATTCAATCAATCTTGTCCAGCTTTACAACGACACCAACTCGCATGTCTCTATCAATAACTACTACAGCGATAGTGTCTGCCTCAACAATTCAAACACTACTTTGGTATGGAGTATGCAGACAAGTGCTTCAGGTTCTGTCCCTGCAGGTTATGAGTGTGCGTTCGCAGTGTTCGCACAGCAGGACGCGCATGTTTACGGGTGCAATAGCGTGAATGCGTCATTGAATGTTAATTTGCGGCTTACAGTCACAGACGGAACACCTCCTACTGGTTCGATTGCCATACGCTGGCAGAACTTCACAAACATAACTGCGTCGAGTTCAGTGATGCTTGAACTTACTTATGAGGATAATTTTGGAGTGGATGCTTGTCGTTATGCTAATGATAATTTGACAAATCTCGCGGCAGCGCCCTGGGAGAATTGTACGATTTTCAAGCCTTGGATTCTCAGTCCTGGGGAAGGCAACAAGACTGTTTATTATGAGGTGAGAGATACGAATGACAACACTGTTGTTTACAATGAATCTATTATGTATCATTACACTCAGGACATCACCCCGCCCACAGCTCCTGTAGTATTCGACGGACTCGAAGCTTCGGACATTGACTGGATTTCATCTAACAGCACTCTTTCAGCGCACTGGTTCAACGCGACTGAGGATATTTCTGAAATACATTACAGGTATAGGATTATTGAGAATAATTCTTGCTACAACAATGATTGCAACTTCACAAGCACAGGTAGAGATGCAGAGGTGACTGTGACTGGTCTCACACTTGAGGAGAACACACTGTACGTATTCGAAGTCATCGCTTCCAATCCTTGGAACATTTCAGCGCCTTCGTCATTATCAGACGGTGCGCGTACTGACTTTACCGCGCCTGCTGTTCCTAATGTATCTAGTACATCACACCCAATAGAAAGCACTGCATACGCCATCTCAGATGCATTATTCAACTGGACAGCAGAGGACATACTCTCTGCAGGCAACAGGAGCGGCATCGCAGGCTACTCATACACTATTGACTCGTATCCAGGAACTGCGCCTGACAGTGTTGCAGAGTCAAGATATCTTGAGATTCTTTCAAGTATGAGTAATGATGGTTCGTTTCAGTTACTAAGGGCGAATAGCAGCACACCGTCGCCAAATACTTTTGCTGTTTCAACTCAGCTTCACACTAACATCACTATCAATGACACTCTTATTGTTAGTGTCAAACTTTCAGAGCTTGTTTCAGATCTTCCTGATGCTATGGGTGTTAGGGCTTATCTTGTCCGTGTAGTAGAAGGTGCTGGAGTCACAACATTTCAGGGTGGTGTGCCTGTAACAAATATTGCTGAAGAGTATCTTGACATAAGTTACGCGCAAAGCATGCTTGATGCAGAAACATATGAGTTCAATCTAGAAGTCAATGAATCAGTGGATGACAGCACAGCAGACATTTATGTTGTGATAGCAGGCATCAGCACTGATGACAACCGCCATAACCTTACCATAGCCTCTTCTGCGTCAGACATTGACACCTCCACAAGTTCATTTGTCTGCGACCCTACCCTCCCATGCACAGACACCTCATCATCAAGGGATTATGCTATCAAAGTTGTTCTGCAGGATTCAGGCAGTGTATGGGACACCATGTTCAGTTCATTGCCTGACGGCACTCATTATTTCCATGTCAAGGCTGTTGACAACGCAGGCAACTGGGGAGAGACAGCGCATTACGAAATAATTGTGGCAGCGGGTGGGGTCAGCATTGCTATTGCATATCCTAATGACGGAGACACATTTGAATCATCCGCGGATGAGTATAACATCAGCGTAAAGGTTGTTGTTTCAGGCAACGCCTCTGTTTACATTGTCGTGCTTCACTCTGATGGAAGCAATCACACTTCTACTTCAGAAGTTTTCAACACAACATACACATTCAGCGCAGCCACACTTTTCCAGGGGAATAATGAGATTTACGCAGTCGCTGAGACTGATTCTGGTGTTATTTCAATTTCATCAAGTGTTTTTGTAAGGCTTAATCGTGACTTTGTTCCTACTGCTGGTGGCAATCTTGTTGTGCGCTATTCCAATTGCGGCGTACATGGCACCACATTGTGCTATGTCCCCGAGGGCGACGGTTATGTCGGTGCTGCGAGTGAGGCTCCTGCAGACATTAACACAGGGCGAATAACTGCCACAACAGATGGCAGCACAATCAAGATATTCATGTCGCGCAGCTTTGACCTTGATGATGTGAATGATGAGCTTGATGATGATAGTTTCCTTGATGTGGAGAATCCAAGTTTTGGTTTCAGCGGCAAGGACGCGTCAAATATTATGCAGAACGAACTGCGTTACTCTGATATTTACTTAGGTGGTAATATTAAACTGATGCCAGGCAAATATGATATATACCTTAATCATCAGGGTGTTACATCTGATGGAAGGGTGAATGTCACAATAACAATAGAATGAAAGGTTGTTAATGATGAAGATATTGAATAACAGGAAATCGCAGTTTTACATACTGACAGCTATTATGCTTATTGCATACTCTCTTCTGCTTTTGCAGTCATTGAGTGTGGTGCCTTATTCATCAAAGAATTTCAGGCACGCATTTGACAACTTCGCTTTTGAGAGTCATGCTGCGTTGAATAACGCATTGTTTGAACGAGAGGATGTTAATGAGGAGTTTGAGGTTTTCCTTGAATCATTTATTTCTTACTCGAGAATGAAGAAGCTAAACATAGAGACAGTTACAGTTCTTGAGACGGGAAATAGGGTGTATGTATCTAACCACATGAACAACCCTGTTCACATAATCAACCTGAATCAGACTGTTGATTCAGGTTCTTATGAGTATTTCCTGCGTTCCGCAGTCTCAGAAATGGTTTTGGAGGTCAGGGACGATGTTTTCCATGAAAACATTTATAAATTCACAATCTTAAGTCAAGGAACAGATGCAAAGGCTGTGATGAGGCTCAGAAAGGGCTCTGAGCAAGAGATTTTTGTGATGGAGTGATTGCATGAAAAAGAGGTTCAACCGTAAAGCAGTATCGCCATGGATATCCTGGGTGTTGTTGGTTGCATTTGCAATAATGCTCAGCGCTTTGATGTATGAATTCATGGTAGGGTATACAGAAGATTCTACTGAGGATATGAAAAAGGTAGTTTACAATACTGATGAGTGTCGTCTTGTAGGTTTGAACGCGGATTCTGCATGCATGTCTGCACAAGTTTTAAATATCACGCTTCGGAATAACAACTATATAAGGATAAGTGAGATGGATTTTAGGATATATAATGGTCGGGTCCCGCTGCACACCAATGAGACAAGTATAGCTATGAATCCTGACCGGATTAAACAGGTGCTGCTGGATACAGGAGTATCATCTGTCACTTATGTTGAAGTCATCCCTCACATAGAAAAAGATGGGTTTGAGATAATTTGTGCTGACAAGACAGCGTCAGTAAATGTTGAAGCATCATGTTCATAAAAAAAAGGAGGTATCACTATGGCTGCGATTAGCGTCAAAAAGGAGATAATCCATCTTGAGGTGGAAAAATCTCGTCTCAATAGAGAGAAGTCTATGCTTGTCATGAACAAGAGCCTGATTCTTTATTTTGCATTCATGTTCGTGGCAGTACTTGGGTTCATAAATGGATTCCTTGGACGGACAATGTTGAATATTCTGGTTGTGATGGGTCTGTGCGTTCTTATAATCGGTACAGTACCTTATGTAAAGACAATGCATTCAGAGGAGCAACGACTTAATAACATGCTCCAAAATCTGAGGAAATGAGGTGAGCAATATGAGAAGTTCAATAATAAAATCCAGGAAAGCAGTCTCACCGCTTATCGCGACAGTCCTTCTGATCGCTTTCGCAGTAGCACTAGGTGCTGTTGTCATGAATTGGGGCAGAGGTTATGTTGAGGATACTGCGAACATCGCAAGGGAGCGTTCAGACACAGAGGTCACGTGCGCTTCAGATGTTGATATTGATATTGTTGAGATTGATGGTGTTGACCAGATATGCTACAACACTTCTGTTGTAGATAATGAGACTATGCAGTTCATTGTTGCAAACAAGAAGGCAAAGACTGTGGAGAAGATAGAAATCAGGCTGATAGGAACTGGCACAAGAGTGCCTTACACAGTAGATCTTGGTGAATTTGCGAGCCTTAGTACAAATGAGGCAAAGCTGCTGAATATGAGCTATGATGACAATACGTATGGGACACCACAGCAGGTACAGTTGACACCTTTCATCAAGGTAGGTGGAACGGTTATCGCGTGCCCGTCAAGCTCTACTATAGCAAAGAATGTCAAACCTTGCTCAGAGGTATTTATCTGAGTAAATATTTTTTAAAATGGATAGAACGTCAAGAAAGATAAGCCTTGTCATATTTTTGGCTGTGATTTTCATCCTGCTAGTGCTTTTCACAGCAGTATGGGTTTACAGTATGGTTGTTGAGCAGACAGCTTATTCATCGCGGGAAACATTGGTTGCAGTCGAGTGCGGAAGATACTATTTCGACATACCTGCTTCGAGTGTTTCATATAATAATATGACTCTGAACTTTGACATCAAGAATACCATTGGCTCGATAATAGAGACAATTGTTGTTGAGAGCGCAGGTGAAGTCAAGGATGTAGTCATTATGCTTGACCAAAGATCTATGCAGCCTGTCACAGTTGATATAGCTGTTGTTGATTATGTTATTGTGTACCCTAAAGGGTGCAGAGGATTAAATTTCAAGAACATAAGCTTCCAAAAAGATAGTCCGGGTATATTAAATGGATAAAGGACAGATATGGATTTCAGCAATACTTTACATACTTGTGATAACTGTAGTTATGGTTGTCGTCCTGAATGCGGGTGTTCCTATTCTCAGAGAATTACAGGACAAGTCTGTGTTCACAAGATCAAAAAATACTTTCATTCAGCTGAACCAGCATATTTCTGAGATTTCTGAGGAGGGTGTTGGTTCTCAGCGCGTTGTGCCTGTTGAGGTGGAGAAAGGTTTTCTTGAGCTGAAGGACGGTTCACTTAAGTGGGATATGCGCACAGATGCGCGTATACTTGAGTCTGGTCAGCAAGTTGAGCTTGGTAATCTCTACATATCTTCTAATGCTGATGTGTCTGCTCAGAGGCGGGGAGATAATTACACTCTTGAGAATACTTACATTCGCGCAGTGTTCAACAGTTGCGAGGATCGTGAAACATGCACATTGAACCAATCTAGTATGCTTGTTGATTTTGTTTTCAAGGATCCGAACACAGGAGGAGAGGATGCTGCGGATGATGATTTCACATTCGATTTTGGCACTCCAGTCTGGAGCGCTTCAGGTTTCTCTGTGCTTGAGGATGAGGGTTCAAGTCTTGGAGCTGCAAGCGTTGTTTATTATGTTAATACTACAGATGAAAGCTATTACACTGTTGTTGAGTTCACGCTCAAGAGTAATAGGGATTTCCTCGAGGTGAAGATAAGGTAGGTTTATTGATAATTTATATTTATTGATGATTTTGCTTTATTGATTATTAAGATTAATGAGATCAATGATAATTTAGATTGATGGAAAATATTATGGAGAAATCATGGTGGCATTCCCGTTTTTCAAAAAAAAAGTAGATAAGACCGCTCCTGTTGTGGCAGCAGGTGGTGCTGTTGGTACAGGTAGTGTTGAGATTAAGGTTAAACCTGAACCTGAAGGACCTGAGGTTGTAGTCAATGCTGAGCAGAGTTCATCCTCTTCTAAAGAGGAAGGAGTAGAGGGAGGCTCAGAGGCAGGGTCGGAGGTATTAATAGAGAACAAGTATAATGATGGTTTCTACATAGATCTCAGACCTAAGCTTACAAAACTTCCACCTTATGATCAGAAGCGAACAATAAATGTGCGTTATCCTTTAATTCCTCCTTATGCTTATGCGCATTTATACTGGGATAAAGAGCAGAATGAGCTTATCTATTCTGTTGAAGAGCCTATACTTGATGATACTGAGAAAGAGCTTCTTGAGCTGATTAATCTTGGCCTTGAGGAAATGATAAATATAAGTTTTGTTCGTGCGTCAAAGTCTAATTTGCTTATTCAATATCTTGAGAAGAATGTACAGAGCATTCTTGTTGAGATAGGTACAAAGGTTAGTAAGAAGAGTTACAAAAAGTTGATGTACTATGTTTACAGGAATTCTGTCGGTCTAAATGAGATTGAGCCTTTGCTTAATGATTATTATGTTGAGGATATTGAGTGCAATGGTTTGAATTTTCCATTGTACATAGTTCACAGGAAGTATCAGAACCTGAAGACCACTGTTATTTTCAAGGATAAGCAGTACATGACTGATTTTATAGAGAAGCTAGCGCAGAAGACTGGTAGGTACATATCTTATGCTAAGCCTTTACTGGACGGTACTCTTCCTGATGGGTCAAGAGTTAACGCTACTTACACAGAGGACATAACAACACGCGGGCCAACTTTCACAATAAGGAAGTTCACAAAAGAACCTTGGACTCCTGTCCATCTGATAAAGTCAGGGACTGCCACTGCAGAAGCTTTCGCATACCTTTGGCTTGTTATAGAGAATAAGTTCAATATAATGGTTGTTGGTGAGACTGCTTCAGGCAAGACAACATTCCTGAACTGTATTGTGGATTTTATACCTCCTGAAGCTCGTATATGTTCTATTGAGGATACAAGAGAGTTGAACCTTGCGCACATCAATTGGCTTCCTGCGGTCACTCGTGCAGGTTTTGGAATGCCTACTGTGATGGGCACAAAGTATGGTGAGATAACTCTTTTCGATCTTCTTAGGGAGAGTTTCAGGCAGAATCCTGATTATGTTATTGTGGGAGAGATCAGAGGCAAAGAGGCTTATGTGTTGTTCCAGGGCATGGCTTCAGGCCATCCTTCATTCTCGACATTCCACGCAGCGTCGGTTGATACTGTTGTGAAGAGGCTGGAGACTCCTCCTATAAATCTTTCACCGTCTCTTGTAGAGGCATTGGATGTTGTCTGCATCTGCATCCATATAAAAGATCAGAAGCGTAACATAAGGCGCTTGAGAGAAGTTGATGAGGTTTTGGAAGTTGAGCAGGCTTTAGGACAAGCAAAGTACAATTCTGTTTTTGAGTTGGATCCTGCTAGCGATAAGATATTATTAAAAAATAAGCCGACAATATTTGAGCAGATAACAAAGAGAACAGGTATGACTGAGGAGCAGATTACTGCAGAGATGAAACAGCGTGCAATTTTATTGCAGAAGATGGCTGATAAAAATATTGCTTCTTTCCAGGAATTCAATAAGGTAGTTAATGATTATTATAAGGATCCTGAGTCGGTTCTAAAGAGGTTTGATATGAAATGAGTGGCTTTCGGGAAAGAATGCTTTCCATCGATGAGAGTATGAGGGAGATATCTGCACTTGATGAGCTTTATGAGGATATTGTCAACGCAGGTGTTGATAGTAATGAGGATATCATTGTTCGTAAAGAGGAGGCTAAGTTCGCAAAGGAGCGTATGTTGAAGCTTTCGCTACACGTCAAGCACATGCTTGAGGGTCTTGAACAGATCTCTTGATTTTGGGGGTATTGCAATAGTAAAATGAAGGATGTTCAGCTGATAGTCAATAAGGTTCTGGAACTTATCTCTGAGATTGAGACTTACAGAGTGTATAAGCAGAATCTGATCAGAAGGATTGACAGCCTGTTCGCAGACTATCAAAGCGGTACGCTAACTTATTTTAGTTATGAGAAATCATTGAAAAGAATTCTTAAAGGAAGATCAAAAGAGGATTGGATGGAATATTATGATTCTTATGTTTATTCATTGCTTAAGAAGATAGAGACATATAATTCACAGCTTTTCTATGAAGCTTACAACAACAATGATTTTGAGAATATAGTTGATGTGAAAGTTCAGTCTCCACTCGCGGCTGTTAAGTCTGCTGTTAAGTCTGTTGTAAAACCTGTTGTCAAGCCTATTCCAGAACATGCTGCAACGCCCGTTCATGCAAAACCTGCCCTTGCAAAACCTGCTCACGTAGCATCAGTTCAAACAGATAAGCAATTTATTGTTGCTCCTGATAAGTCTGTTCCTCATCTTGTTGAGATAAAGTCTTCATTGTTTGAGAGATTGCAGTTGTTCATGAAGCGGCTGGTGACAAGACGTGAACTTGACAGGGTTATGGATGAATTGAAGACTAAGGTTAAGCCTATTGATAGACAGGCAGCATCTAAACCTATTGCTAAGCCTTCTCCAGTACACGTTTCTCGACCATCTTTGTTTGAGAGATTATTCTCAAAGCATAGTTCTGCAAAAAAGGCAGCACCTGTTTCCAAGCATGTTGCCAAACCAGTTGCAGTTGCAAAGCCAGTTACCAAACCAGTTGCAAAGCCCGTTACCAAACCTGAAGAAGCCATTGCTTTAGGTAGTGGTTTCAACATGGGTTATTTCAAGAATCTTATTAATAGGAAACGAAAGATAACATTCAGTGATATTCCTTCTAAAGGTCCTATATCAACTTACCATCTTGCTGCTCGCAGAAGAAGAGAGAAACCAAAAGTTATTGCTGAAGCAGAGAAGATATCTACAACATCATTTACAAAAGAGGCTAGAAGGATAAGGTCAATAATGGACAGCAGAAAGTCCTTGAAAGTATACCAACCAAGTTTTTTTGGATCTTTTGCTAATATGAGTATAAAACATATAAGTCTTTATCTTCTTGATCAGTTTCCTGAATTTTTCAAGGATTTATATCATGCGATTAGGCTTGCTAACATAAAGATTCTTTCGAATACTTATGTGAACATGATGGTTTTAGGTGTTATTGCAAGTTCGTTCTTGGGGTTGTTTGTTTTCGGGTTCTTTTTTGCTGCAACTTCATTACCCTTATTACAGGTTTTGTTCAGAACTTTGATGATGTCTTTGCTGCTCGGTATCGCAATATTCGCAGGTTTTTACGCTTATCCTTATTCAATGATGAAAGCTAGGAGGGCAAGCATAAACGCAAACCTTCCTTTTGCGATAAATCATATGGCGGCAGTGTCTTCATCTGGTGTTGCACCTATAAAAATGTTCAGGCTTATCGCAGACTCTACTGAGTATGGCGAGGTGTCTTCTGAAATAGAGAAGATAGTTAATTATGTAGATGTTTTTGGATATGATGTCCTTACTTCATTGAAGGCTGTTTCAGCTACAACACCTTCTTTTGAGTTCAAGGATTTTTTTGAAGGTATGATTTCAACAACACAGACAGGTGGTGATTTGAAGCAGTTCTTTAGTCAGAAGGCAGACGAGGCTATGCTTAATTACAAGCTTGAGCGTCAGCAGTATACAGAAACTATAGCGACTTATTCAGATATTTACACAGGCATACTGATAGCGGCTCCGCTTTTCTTCGTGGCTGCTTTGTCACTTGTGAGCCTTCTTGGTGGTAAGGTTGGTGGCATGGATGTCAATGTAATTATTGTGATGGGAACTTATGTTGTCATACCGTTCATGAATATTGCGTTCCTTACTTTCCTTACGGTTACTCAACCCGAGATATGATGGTGTTATGATGGAGTGGCATTTTGATAAGAAGCATTTGATCGGCGTTATTTTAGGGGTAGCTCTGCTTGCAGTGGACTTATTATTCTTGAGGAAGACTTCATGGTTCATACCTTTGTTGATAATATCTTTAAGCATTGGATGGATGCAGTTCTGGTTGGATTTCTTCATGTTTTCCAAAAAGCAGAAGGAGCTCGAGTCTATGTTCCCTGAATTTGTCAGGAATCTTGTAGGATCTATCAAGTCAGGCATGCCTGTTAGCAAGGCGATTATATATGTTGCAAAATCAGATTATGGTGCGCTTACACCGCATATTGTTAAGCTTGCTAATCAGGTTGAGTGGGCAATCCCTGTACACAAGGCGCTGGGAACATTTGCTAATGAGACTAATAATGGTGTGATCAAAAGAAGTATATCAACAGTGATAGAAGCTGAGCTTTCAGGAGGTAACATGGAGGATGTTCTCGAGACAGTTACCAAGTCTGTTATAGAGATAAAGAAGATAAAGCTTGCAAGAAAGGCAGGCATCCACTCCCAGCTCGTGCAGAGCTATATAATATTCATAGTGTTCCTTGGCGTTATGATAGTGATTCAGAACCTGCTTATACCTTACATTGCAAATATTGAATCAAAGAATATTGATGGTATTGGAGAGGGAGGTATGGCCTTGACTTCTTCTGCGCTCGGAGGCGCAATCCGGCCTGTGAAGGTTGATTTTTCTTCGCTTGGCGCGTTTATTGGCACAGCAGGTGCCTGGTTCACATCCATCCGTGGCGTGTTCTTGATGCTTGCGATGATACAGGCGTGTTTCGCAGGGCTTGTACTTGGAAAGCTTGCAGAGGGTGATCTCAAGTCAGGTGCAAAGCACTCATTGATATTGATGACTGTAGCTTTCTTTGTCATAACCCTGGCGCAGGGCGTGATGAGTTGAGAATTCTTTTTCCTTTTGTTAGTTTTTTATGATGTTTGATTTATGTTGTTTGATTTATTTTTAAGATATTGGCATTTACTTCATGAATTAATATTCTACAAACCGTTCCGGAGCATTTGTGTCATAGAAACCTACAGGAGGTAGATCAAATCCCATTCTGTTAAACCGAGTCTTTAATTGCAACATCGCAGGCATTGTCATGTCCTTGGCAAGGTATAATCTGTCAGGACATCTTCCTATGATTGGTATCAGTTCCTCCCAGCGCACCCTGCTTGCATCATATGGTATCACATCCTTGTTAACAAATTCATTCAGCGATTGTATACCATAGTTCTCGCGCACAATCTTTCTTATAACATCCCAGAATCCTGGTGTCTGTTCAGGTTGGCATGTTGCGCATGTTATGAATCCAAGGTCTACAAGTTTTTCAAGACCTTCATCTCCAAAAGCGAGCAGAACTTCATTGTTGTCTTTAGATGCCATGATTCCTGGTCTGCATCTTACTGATCCGAGTAGACCGTAGCTTAAGCTTGCAGACCATAGATTGGGTGATTGTCTTTGTTCGTTCTTGAGCTTCACAATATCGAAAATATCAAGCTTCCCGTACTGGTCATCAAAGAACGTGACATATTTTGTCGTACTAAAACACATTTTCCTTGCCTAGGCAAAAGGTGAGAAGTATTATTTATTAACTCTTTGTTGTCATTAATTTTGACGAATTTTGGTTTTTTATGTTTTTGTTGACAATATAAGAAGGAATGAGGTATTTGATTCTGCTTTTAATGAGTGTTTAGCATTAGCATCCATGTGTATGAGCTTGCCCGGTTCCATTATTATGTCTTGGCCTTCAAGATTAAAGACTCCTTTACCATCTACAACATATACAATTGCTTTTTTTGTTGATGTGTGTTCAGATATCTCTTTTCCAGCCGCCATGCAGAATAGGTCTGTATTGAACGTGTCATCTCTATATACTTCTTTACTTAATACACCTTCTTTAGGGTATTCAATCATATCTTGTATATTTTTGTCAATATTCATTCTGGTGCTTTAAAAAAGAGACTCATTTTATTTAAATGTTTTTGTTAAGAGTATGTAATAAGTCAATAAGTCAATAATACTTGCTGTCTGCAACACCAAATACGCTGCCTGCGCCACCGTTGCCGCCTAGCGAGCATAAACCACCAACAGAAAAAAACCTAACGCAGTTGGGCGAACAACATCAAATAACACAGCTGTGCGAGCGCGGCAATGGTACAGCGCAGGCAGCAAAACAAACCAAGAAGTCAGATGTTGCAAACCAAGAAGTCAATCAACAGATTAATCGCGCAGCAATAGTATGGCACAGGCAGCAAAACCATGCCAGGTCAGCAAGGCAAAAAACTCATCAAAAGAATCAATATAAAACAAACCCCTTCGGGGAAATAAAAATATAGTCCAAATCTTATTTACCAAACCAAATAAACCCCCTCCCAAAAGCAGGATAACCACACATCCAACAAAGCAGACCCGACATACAATACAAGGTAAGTTTTTTATCTGTCCTGTTTTTCCCTCTCCTACATGTACATAGGAATATTGGAGAATCAGCCGAGCATCAGCAGCATTATCAGAGAGTGCGAGATTGACCTAAGGAATAGATTATTCTTTGACAATATGGCGCGCATATATGATATTTTTCCACTTGAGCAGTATGATGAAGAGTACTGCTTGATGGATATGGCCCTTGCCCATGCTGTTGAGAATATCCAGCGGCATGGATCAGGGGTGTGCTCTCTGGTCCTTGGCATTAGCGTAGATAGTGACATGGTTATTGAGTTGCGCGACAAGCAAGGCTTTGACCCTTCTACTATCCGTAATCCTTCTCATCTTGGTTTTGGTTACAAGGCATTCTGCAGCAGTGAAGCCCATATCGCGCATTCTCCTGATGGCAAGAGCACCTATATCCTGATGAGTCCTTGTTCTCGTTAGCATATATTTTTAAACAATAAATACGTTCCATGCTTGATGAAAGTAGTAATCAACCCAAAGCTCTCTGTGGAGCAGAACGCTGAATCGTATTTCAACAAGGCGAAGCTTGCCCGCAAAAAGCTTGAAGGCGCGAAAAAGGCACTTGTTATTTCCTTGAAGCGGCTTGAAGAAGAGAAGCAGAGCAAGGATTCTCAGCTTGGTAAGATCAAGGAGCAGCACAAGGAAGTCAAGAGGCGCAAGCCTGAGTGGTATGAGAAGTTCCGCTGGTTCATATCTTCAGAAGGGTTTCTTGTGATCGGCGGAAGGGACGCAACAACAAATGAGATTGTTGTTAAGAAGCACACAGACAAGGAAGATATTGTATTTCACACAGATATGTCGGGTTCTCCTTTTTTTATTGTAAAGACAGATGGTAAAGAGCCTGGACCCAATACTTTGCAGGAAGTGGCAGACGCCACGCTCTGTTTCTCAAGAGCATGGAAGATGGGACTCATGACGACACCTGTATTCTGGGTGACTCCTGAGCAGGTCACAAAAGAGGCTGCTGCAGGTGAGCACCTTTCCAAGGGCGCGTTCATGATACGAGGTAAGACCAACTACTTGAACCCTATACCTAATTGTGCAGTTTGTGTTTTAGAGGACGGCAGGGTGATGTGCGGACCCGTGGCCGCAATAAAAAAACAATGCAAAGATGTGATCGAGCTTATTCAGGGAAAGAATAAACCATCAGACATAGCTAAAATTGTGAAGAAGAAGTTCGGCGGTGAACTCGATGAAATCATCCGTGCACTACCATCAGGCGGAACAGATATCAAGAATTGAATAAATATGATGAATGAATTTTAAATAAATCAAAAGAAATTAAAAAAATTAATGTTTTACACAGCCCTTTGCTGAGGTGTGTTCTCGCTTCTGATATTGTTCTGATACTCTTTCTTATCTCTTCTGATTGTGCTCTGGCTGTATTCCCTATCGAACTGGTGAGAAACTTCTTGAGCTATCTGCTTGACTGTTGCGCCCTCACTCGATCGGATGCCTACATACCTTTGCCGTTCAAGCCTTTCTTCATGATCAAGCCTTGACCTCGCACGCCTGAACTCAGGCATAGCTAAAAGTACTTTATCAAGCCCTTCAATATCAGCGACGTTTAGCCTGTCAGCATCTGTTCTTGTGTACTCATCCAGCACAGCAGCATAGCTGTGTCCTCTTGAAGTATAATTGCCAGATAGAGATAAACTGTCAAGATCCTTGAACGAGCTCTTGTCACCTTTATGGTTTGAATGACGTATTCCAAGTTCTTCAAGCCTGTCTCTTATACTGTAGGATTCTTCTCTTGCTCTTCGCAATTGCTCGCTGGCGTCATTGAGCTGTTGCCTATCTGCTGCGATCAGTGCCATATTGCATGCGCTGCTTACCTTGACTATTGTTCTACCAACAGCATCATCTGATGCTTCGTGACTTATTGAATTCAAGAGTGTACTGACAGCTTGAGAGTCACTGGCCCTTTCACATCCCTGACCATAGTGCTCGCATGCCCTGTTTACTTCATCCCTGGTTACTTGCGGCCCTATTGGTGTCTGACGTCCATTTTCATCAGTCCTGCAGTATGGTGCAAACTCATCTCTGTTACAGAGACTGTTGCCTGTTCCAGTTGTTCCACATTCTCTTTCAATTAAGGACATCAGATCTTCTGCTTCTTCCAGTTCTCTGGTTGCTCGTGATGTACTTGCGGATGTGGTTCTTAATTCAGATTCAAGTACGTTGCGGGTCTTAGCACGCATTCTTCTCCTGGTAACAGGAGCGGTTGCTGCTGCTGCTCTTGCTGCTGCTGCACGCTGATTCTGTTCTGCTTCTCTCTCAGCATCAGCCGCACTTGGTACATGCATTTTCGAGAGCCAGTCATGTTCAGGCTGTGCTGCTGCTTGAGGCTCAGCTCTTTCAGTATCAACACGAGTAGGTGCGGCAGGAGTATCTTGGTAATCCCTGCGAGGAGTTTCTGGTTCAGGCTCTACAACCGGATCTTCAAATCCGTCTCCGCGCGCCTGTCTCATCATCCTTTCAATCATTGCGTCGGTGACGATAGGTGTTCCTCTTACCCGTTCAAGTTCAGGGCTGAGTTGCTCGCGTTGCGGTGTTGTTGGTGTTGTCGGCGCAGTGTATGTTTCTTCTGCAGTGTTTGTTTCTTCTGTAGGTTCATGTGTCCTTCTGACAGTTCTTGCTTGTCTCTGCGTTCTTGGTGTTCTCGGCTCTGCTCGTGCTCTTTGCGATCCTGCAGATGGTGTGATGTTTGTTGTAACTGTTGCCTGCTCACCGTATGGAATCAGATTACTTTCATCAATATCAAAGCATCGTACCTCTCCGTCTTCAATGGTACGTATCGCTTGTCGATGTGATCTGTTGCTATTATCATAAGTGAAAGAATTATCTCCTGCGATTACAAGTCCAAATCTGTTTCTTGCAGGGGCACCTCTTGCAGTTGTTGATCCGCCTTGATTGACAGTGACTTGTGCTTCGTAGTTTGCGGTTGCCAGTCTTGTTGTCACTTCACTCGCTGCACTGTTTCCTCTTCTTTCCTGTAGTTGTCGGTTTCTCCAGCCTCTGCCGTCAAGTGATGTCATTCCTGTAGTAGTTATGTTTGCAAAACTGTATTGCTGTGCAAGCTCGACAGTCCTGTCTAGTCCTTGTTCAGCGGATGCTTGATTTCTGTATCCTGTATCAGCGCCAGGTTTGTTTTTGTAGTTCTCTGTGATTAGTATGCATAGATCAGGATCGTCGGTTGGTGATTCTACACTGCCTTCGATGTCAATTCCAGAAAATTGTATGGTATTATCTGTTGGACTGTCTGCGTCAACCTCTTGGTGAGATTCAGCATCTATTCCAGGTATTGTTGCATCATAGCTTGTATCGCTGTATTGTGCATCTTCTCCTGCGTCTCTTGATTCTTTATCTGTTGCGCATGAGTTGATTCCTGCTAATCCGAATCCTATGATTGTCGCTTTGGTCAGACCTTTAGTTATTCTGTTTTTCAGCGAGTTATGTCTTGCGATGCGTTCAAGTGTCCGGTTAACTTGTTTATTTTTCATTTTTCTACCTTGTATTTCTTCAATTATCGTAGAACTCTTTTTTTTCACTATATTATATATCTTGTTGAAAACATGATTTCCTATTTAAAAGTTTCGGTTAGTAATTACTGTTTAGTGGTTAAAAACACCTATAACAACTCCACGGGCTTTAAATAGAAGTCCTCTTTATACTCTTTCATGAAAAAAGCGGTGCAAATGTCTCTTGGTATCATTCTGATCATGATGGGTGTAGTAGGTCTTTTTCTTCCAATCCTCCAGGGTCTGTTGTTGATAGCTTGCGGTGTCCTGGTAATCAAAGGGGGTAGCATAAGAGATGTGGGTACTGTTATTAAAAATTTGAAACGTAATTAGCATGCTTCTCTCATTTCTGAGAATTGACTATTTACATAGACCTGGAAATCCATCTCTCGTTGCGGCTCACCCTCTTCTGTGCATGAAAGGACCAGGTCATTGAACCCATTGATTTCCTCTATACTTACTGTATCATCATATTTCATCTCAGCTAGATCCATTGTCGCAAGTTCACTAAGGACTGCGTGCATATCCATCTTATTGACTATGCGTTCTGCTTCTTCAGCGACCTCGTCGCAGGTCTGATACCTGAGATTAGGGTCTGCCCTTACGCATCTCGATATAAGGTCTGTTATGTCTTGGCTCATGTTTTTGAGTGTCAGGTCTGTCTTAGGATTCTCGTTCTGAAGCCGCACAACATTTCCATTATCATCTTTCTTCAGGTATGTCTCGTTCTTTATTGCGTCATATATTTTTGGAAGGACTACTGAGCTTATTCTTTCAGGTGTTGAGTAGCGTATCTCTGATGCAGTCGCGTGGATGTGTGTTTTTCCTACGAGAAGTTCCATCAACATGCCGCCCAGCGCATTTATGTCCATGCGCGGATCGCTTTTTTCTGTGAAATGCTCTGGTGTCAGGTTTTCTGGTGTGCCGCTAATATATCCTGTGTTTCCGTCATCTCCTATCTTCTTTGAAAGGCCGAAGTCAATTACCTTGACATCCATATCTTCTGTTACTCTGACATTGCTGTTCTTAAGGTCCCAGTGCACATATCCTGCGTTGTGGATCTCCCCGACAGCTCTTGCGGTTTTTGCGATTAGGTATAGTTTATCTCTTTCAGATGTGTTGTCGTCGTGGATATAATCTGACAACTCTTTTCCCTCTACATTCTCCATACATAAGGCGTACATGTGCCTGCCGTTATCTATTTTTATACGGTCTCTATGCCTGAACTTCGGGACTGCGTTGGTCTTGCTTGATAGGTCGCTGTGTATCTCGCACTCCCTTGTACCTTCTTCATCAGAGTGTGGTAGGATAAGTTTGACAAATATATTCTGGTAATTATCGTTTCCTTCATCATCGATGTATTTCTGGGACGCAATATAGCTCCTGCTCTGTCCTCCTTTCTGCTCTTTAAGAGGTTCAGTATCACAGTTGTGCTTTGTCTTATACAGGATTTCAATCGACCCATCCAGGTGGGTATTGTGAAGGGGTATACCTAACACATAATTCTCTTTTATTGTCTGGTTGCTGTCAACTATACTTGACTGCTCACTGAGTTGATCGTAAAGTGGGTGTATATCTTTATTTCCTGTGCCGACATTCATCGTGATTTCCAAGGCTTTCTCAAGTCTGCTATCACTATGTGTCTTTGAGATGTTTGATTTGTTTTGGTTGTATTCTTGTTCCATTTTGTTTGCCTCGAAATTTTGAAGACCGATTTTTTGCTCATCTCTTTCTACACCTATTAGGCAGACATGTAATATAAATATTCCTCACAGTATTTTTACTAAAATATAATAGAAACTGATTTTATAAAGTGTTTTGTATGAACTGCACGAGTTTTTTGCACTAAAAACAGAAAACAACCAGTCCAGATTCGCTGAAAAGGGCTTTTGCGGCTTTCTCACGCTTTCAGCCTATGTGGAGCAATTAATCAGAACATTTAAATAGTAGTATGTATATTTCTAAGCATATCTTAATACATTAAATAAAGCATAAATAAATGCCTAAAATTATACATATTTAAGTGGGCCTAGCCCATCAATAACCTAGTTCAGTAAGGGAAAAAGAGGTTGGACATATACGAGGCGGCGCTGCTAATAACACTGACTTGACTTGGTGCGCTGACACCTCCGTGAATATTGAAATCCTTCAAATGGCGCAATGATGCTTTGAACATGCGCTGCCTCAATATGTCTTCCTTCCAGAAGTGATACCAGTGGTAAAGTTGCAGTTTGACAACAACAAGCAGTACAAGATAACGCTACCTAAAGCGCTGGTTGATGCCAAAGGCTGGGAAAAAGGTTCTGAAATAAAGATTGAGTTGGACGATAGTGGTAACATTGTTCTGAAGCTGGCAGCCAGCAGGAAGGTGATTTGATATGGACATATTTTTTGAGATAGGTATGTTGGTCATCTTTGCCGGAATTGGATCCTATCTTGCGAAACTTCTGAGACAGCCGCTGATACCTGCTTACATAGTTTCTGGTATAATTATAGGAAATGTATTCAGTCTTGTGACAAACCACGAGTTGATATCTAATCTTAGTGAGATGGGTATAGCATTCCTTTTATTCATGGTCGGACTTGAGATGGAATTCCGCAAGATCAAAGATATGGGTATTGTATCTCTTCTTGCAGGAACACTTCAGGTTGCCGCAGTATTCATAGTTGGTTATTTTGTTTCATTACTTCTCGGATTCCAGAGTATTGAAGCAGTCTACATAGGCATAGTGCTTGCGTTCAGCAGCACAATGATTGTGATAAAGATACTTTCAGACAATGCAGAGACTGATACGCTTCATGGTAGGCTTGCTATTGGCATCTTAGTGGTGCAGGACATCCTTGCGATAAGCGCATTATCTTATTTGACATCTGTATCGAGCGTATCTTTCGGCTATTCAATCATGCTTAAGCTTGCTATCATCGTCGGTTCAGGCATACTTCTCAGCAAGTATGTTTTTCCACAGATTTTCCATTTTGCTGCCCGTTCCAGGGAGTTGATACTCAGCATGGCGTTGAGCGTATGTTTCCTTTTCGCACTTCTATTCTATTCCCTGGGTTTGTCGATAACAATAGGTGCGTTTTTTGCAGGAGTGCTTCTCGCAAACCTTCCTTACAGTATAGAGATTGCTGGCAAGGTGAGGCCTTTAAGGGATTTCTTTTCAATACTTTTTTTTACATCACTAGGTCTTCAGTTGACATTTGAAGGTGTCGGGTCATTGATACTGCCTTTGATTGTACTGCTCGTGCTTGTTGTTATGTTGAAGCCTGTAATCATTATGCTGGTACTTCTTGCAATGAAGCTTAAGCCAAGGACAAGTTTTATAACAGCCGCATCCCTTGCTCAGGTATCTGAGTTCTCGTTGATAATCGTGCTCGGAGGGGTTGCTGCAGGTGTTGTGCCTACAAGCATACTGACTCTTACTTTGCTGCTTGCTGTATTTAGCATGAGTTTCACATCATACTTTATGAGTTTTGAGAGTCGCATGTACAGAAGTTTTACATCCCTTTTAAGTCGTTTCAGGGTCGATGTGTCCAGGTCCAAAATTCGGTGTGTGACCGGATCTTATGATGCAATACTTTGCGGTTATGATCGCATAGGGTATAGTGTGCTTAAGTCTCTTATGGCCAAGAAAAGGAATGTGATGGTTGTTGATTTCAATCCTGATATCATCAGGAAACTTCGTGCTATGGGTGTGCAATGCATATATGGTGATGTTTGTGATCCTGAGATTATGTCTCGACTTGACCTTGAGAACACGCGGCTTTTGATTTCAACAGCAAATGATTTTAAGGATAACCTGTTGTTATTGCAGAAAGTGAAGGCTGCGAATTCGCATATAGTCACTCTTGTGACTGCACATAAGATAGAGGAGGCTCTTGAGCTTTACAAATGCGGGGCAGAGTATGTTATATTGCCTCATTTCCTTGGAGGTGAGATGGTGTCGCAGCTGATACCTGACTTTGAGGAAAATCAGCTTCAGATGCTTATGCATAAGTACAGGCACATCAACGATCTTGTAGCCCGGCGTGATCAGGGACATGAACACCCTACACATTTGGGTTATTAGATATGTTGTTAGATATGTTGTTAGATATTATCAGGAGGATTGTTTTATATGGTATTGACAAAGGATGAAATAAAAAAGTTGAAGCAGAAGGCAAATGCATTGGAGCCTCTTGTCCGGATTGGTAAGAATGGCTTGACAGAATCGGTTGTGGCACAGATAAAGAAGCTCGTCACAAAGAGAAAGATCGTGAAGATAAAGTTTTTGAGGTCTTTTTTAGACTCTAACGACAAAAAGGCTGCTGCAAAGGACCTTGCGAATAGTACTGATTCAGAGATTGTTGAGCAGGTAGGTTTTGTCGTCGTGTTGTATAAACGATAAACCGGGCAGATATGTCACGTTTTCATCAGAATCAGCACCATAATGTTTATAAACATATATGGGCATAATATTATTGGTTGAGACATAAAAATGATTGACTGCAAAGATAAGAAATACGGATTTAAGGATTATGATTATGAGGAGAAGACTAGGGGTAAGCCTCCAGTAAAGATCCTCAACATGCCTAAGCCAGAGAATCGTCTCAAGCTTGTCTATCAGTCTTTTAATCAGTCTGTTGAAGAGGTTTATTTTTGGCTTTTGTCGAGCCTGCGTGATGATTTTGGACTGCATACTGTATACAAGGTCACGGATATATTCTCTGCTTCTGAGCAGTCTGCGTTTTGGGGTGCTTCTCAGCAGAGGCTTCAGCTTCAGCAGGGACAGGTATCAAACTACCTTGCTACAATAGCCAAGATGGTAAAGGATCTTTTCCAGTTGGTGCGTGAGATAAGGATACTTGATGAAAGACTCAATATGTATCATGAGAGCAACAAGGCAATCAAGGATGCAAAAAACGTGCTTGAACGGCGGAGAAGTGTTTCTGCTGAGATAGTGTTGAGAGGGTATTGGGTTGATCTCAAGGATGGAGGTGTAAAAGCCCCTGGATCTGTATATGGTCTTGCCACAACTCTTGGATACACAACACTTCCTGATCTGTTCTTCGCAGCACCTCCTATGACTAAAGATGAAGTCGACAAATATGTTAACGATCTTAAGTTCAATGATAAGGTGAAAGGCGTTCTGAAAAGGAAGCTCCAGGCGTACTGTGTTTGGAAAGAGTACACAACAACGGAGCTGGCCAACAGAAAGAATTTCACAATAAAATATTTGCGTCAGCATTATAATTCTATACAGCTTTACATAAACTGGGTCAAGCCTTACCTTAGAAATGTCAAGAGACTTCAGCAGAACTTTGCAAGGTCTGAGAGTGAGGATCTTATCGGTGCTTTTGAGGGTAGCTTCACAGAGATAGAGATACTCTGCACAAATAAGATCAATAAGACACATCACGCGGTTGTGGCTCTTCAGCTTTTGTTCAGGACACAGCCGCACATGGACTTCCATCAGGACGGATATCAGCACAAGGGTCCTGTTCACGTAGGCAGGTCTGAGTTCACTCTGAGAGGTTACGCCTGGACAGACAAGGAACTTGAAAAGTATATTCAGATGAGAAAAGATGAGACTATGGATATGATCGGTGAAATAGATTCTTCCCTGAAGGAGTCTTTGGATTCTCTTGGGGATGACCTTCGTAAATACTTGAAAGAGGCAGGTGAGAAATTCCCTGAGGATGAAGAGAAGGAAAAAGAGGAGAAACAGGCCGCAGAGAAAAAGCGACATCAGAATATGATGGGTGCAGCTGAGCCTTTCATCGCTGTGCTTGGAGGATTCAAAGAGATATTCGGCGCGATGGTACCTCAAAGGGAGAAGAAATCCAAAGCAGAGATTCCTGAGTGGCAGGCTAATAAAAACAAGAGTGCGGCTATAGGTGCTATGCGACCTCCATTATGGAACACGTACAAGAATTTCAAGAAGGCTCATAGAATGGTGACGTGGTGATGGTTAAGGATCTTACGATTGAACAGATTCGAAGGCTTCCTCCAAAAGAGAGACTTGACAGGCTAAAGGAGGTTGAGAAGAAAAGAAAGCAGCAGGAGATTGAAGAGAAGAAAGTCAAAGAGCAGTCTATTGACGAGATAAAGCTGGATGAGATGTTGCAGGAGATAGATATTCCTGATGAAGATGTTGATATAGACAAGCTTTTTGAACAGACAGAAAATCTGGAAGAGGATATTAAGATAAAACAGGATGGCGGGACAGATTATGCAAGGATGATTCAGGAGGTCCTGCCTAAAGGAACTATAGATGAGATACAGAACTGGTATGTTCAGGGAACAGCCCCGCCTGATAAGACATTTCAGGAAGTTTATGACCAGACCAAAGAACTTTATAATAATGTTCAGGAGCAGATGAAGGAGACACCCAACAAGGAGCTATACTCTTCACCATCAGAAGAGCTTGTTGAAAATGTGGTGCATTCGATGCGTCTGTTAAGATCAGTAGGGTATAAGCATGATATGTTTGATGATCACCCGTAGGTGCTAAAATGGAATCAGATCTTAAGTCAATAAAGAAGCATAACACAGATAAATTTAGTGGTAGTAGATTTGCTGATGCAGGCAAGGTCGCTGATGCTGTGCTCGAGAAGCATAAAGATATTTTGGCGTCTATCCTAGTGCATAGGCCAGATGGTGATAAACTGGAGATGATGTTCATAATTGATGATTTCAATAATGTTGTTTTTGCTCAGCAGGCAGCTGAAGTGAAAATCTTTGCAGCAGGCATTGCTTATGACAACAGTCTTTCTGTGCAGAGCGATTCCATGATAGCGTCTGATGTTTGGAAGTCTTTTAAGAATCGAGACGATAAAATTATGGATGTTTTTAGGAATTCATATTCTATACATGATAACGGTTTCTTCCTTCCTCTTCAGGATCTTCTTGTCAAGGGCAAGGTGAGACCTTCAAAAGAGAGTGTGAATATCTATTTCCTCAAGGCAGATCGTTCTATGAAGACTGCTAATCAGAATGTGGGTAGGGCAGTGATAGATCTTTACTGGGCTGTGACTGACGCTGCTCATGCTGCTGTTATGGTGGCAGGCATGACTCCTCCTTCTCCTAATGATCTTGCCAAAATTGTCAAGGATGAACTTGTGCGTCGCAATCTTGTTCACAGCAGGTGCGCGAAGATAGTAGAAAATATTCACGACACTGCTAAGAGAATAATGCATAGGGAAGTCTTTGAGATATCTGGCAGGGAGTATGATGCATATCTTTCAGATGTTGATTTTTTTCTCAAGGAGATAGATGCTTTTGTGCGCAAGCACGCAGGAGGTATGTAGTATGCAGTTCAGCTCTGGCCCTTATTACTCGCCAATGGACAGGGAATCTCACGATTCACAGGGAGTTCAGCCTAAGATTGAGAAGCCAATTATTCCTATAAATGAGTTAGGAGTTACTGTTGTAGAGAAGGATCCTGTCACAGGAGGTCACATAATTCAGAATGTCGACGCTGCTATAAGGCAGGGTGCTAGCAAGATGCAGATAGTTATGAGTACGCCTCATACCCAGGCGATGGGTGGAAGACCTAAAGCATATGGTAAGGAGGTTCGTGAGAATCTACGTGAGTTGCAGCTCGCTAACAATGTCAAGATTGAAGGGCTTGAGATGCCCACTTCATCTATGAGCAGTCTTTCAGGTTTTGATCCTCAGAGGCAGTCTATATCAGAAGAGAAACGTCAGACTGATCTTCAGGAGGTAAAGGATGCTATAAGATTCATAGGGGATATATCTGGTGGAGGCGGTGTTGATATTTTCTCTCAGGAATTCCATAGGAATATCATCGACGCTAAATGGAATCAGAAAGGGAAGTATAAGGGGTTGTTTGAAGCATATGAAGGAGAGGACCTGCTCGCAAAGGAGTATCTTGTTGACACTAAGACTGGTCAGATAACGGGAGAGATACGCCACTCAACTGATTTTTTCGAGCCGGTGTATAGAAAAGCTGATAGTGATTTCATGGGCAAGGATGTGAATAATAATGAGGTGCATATACAGAAAGGGGATTTTCTCACACATGACAACAGGATGATAGATCCGACCAAGCCAGACCAGCTGATTCACAGAGTACCTAAGTGGTCAGAGGAGAAAAAGAGTTTTGATATTCAGCAGATTACCTGGCAGGATGTCGTTAAGAGGACGGGCGATTTCAATAAACGTCACGAACAGGATTACACTCCTGCTGAGTTTGCGTTTAGGCTGCAGATGGATAACAAGTGGATTCAGCAGAAGGGTCATTCGCTTTATTATACTAAACATCTTAGGGACCAGGAGAAGAGGCGTGACGCATACAAGGACGCGCTTGTTTATTATGAAAAAGTTGAGTCGTCGATGAGTGACGAGGACCTTGACACTATAAAAAGGCAGGATCCTCTTTTCGCAGGTTCTCCTTTTCTTCCTTCTACGTTTAAGAAGCCGACAGAGCTTATCAGGGAAACATTAGCGAGCCTGGATCACGATCTTCAGCATATGTATGAGTCTTCTGCTGCTGCTGATGCGCAGGCAACTGAAACATTGATGTCAATGGAGAGGATGCAGTCACTTGAGAAATTCGCTCTCAAAAGTGCTGTCAAGTCATATGCAGAAGCAGGATTATTTGCTATGGATGAGACAAAAAACAATCGTCATGTTGAAAGGCCTATACATGTTGGTCCTGAGCTTGGCTGGCCTGGAGCGTATGGTGGGCATCCTGATGAGTTCATAGATTTGATCAAAAAGTCGAGAAAGGAGATGGCAGATGACCTTGTCAAGGATCGTGGGTTCTCAAAGTCAGATGCGGCAGTTGCTGCCAAGAAACATATAAGTGGTTGTTTTGACACCTCGCATCTTGGTATGTGGATCAATCATTTTCCTAAGGATCACCCGAGGGAGACAGAAGATGAGCGTCTGGTCAGGTTCAATAATTGGTACTTGGAGATGGTTGATAGGATGCAGAAAGAGGACGTGATAGGTAGTATTCAGGCTGTTGATTCAGCGACAGGTGCTCACGGTCACTTGCCTGCTGGGCAGGGTATATTCCCTGTTGTCGAGGCTGTTGATCGGCTGAGGGCCAAGGGTTTTAGTGGTTTTATAGTTTCAGAAGGTCATGAGGAGGAGCAGTTCACAAAAGGTAGGTTGTTGCTTGAGACTTGGAGAGCGTTCGGTGCAGATATTGCTGGCTCTTATTTTGCTCCGCAGCGTACTACTTGGTCAGATGTTTCAGAGACATACTTTGGTCATTCTAACCCGCCGCCTTATGTCGTTGGTGCTTACAGGCCGACAGAGGATTGGGTTTTCTGGAGTGGAATGCCCCTTGAGTGATTATTTGATTTTTTGTTTGTGATAAGAAAAGAAAAATAGATGGTAAAAATGGATTTCAGGACAAAGAGGACGGAGTATATGGCGAATCCTAAAGAGATAGAGGATATTGTGAATCGCTTTTCTGATGGGATATGCAAGGAGCTTGATTCTTTTATTAAGTCAGTAGTTTGGTTTGGCTCTGCTGTAAGGGGAGGTTTCAGGACAGGTAAGGTTTCTTCAAGGGAGCAGGTCCTGTTCGGCAGCGACATAGATATCCTTATAATAATTGATGATATGATTAATGTGTTGACTCCTGAGGTCATAACTGCATATCGTGTCATAACTGAGAAGACTGCTGCGAATATATCAAAGAGACTTCACATAACCACTATGCCCCTTACAAAATTCTGGGATTACACTCTGAAGGGAGATCCTATTCTGGTGAACATGCTGCGTGACGGCAAAGCGATGTATGATGTAGGTTGTTTTGGCATGGCAAAGAACATGCTCGGATCAAAGCTAGTATCTCCTTGTGAGGAGATTGTTTGGATATATCTTGAGCGTGGACCGATGTCTGTTGCTAATTCGTATTTCAATATGAAGCAGGCAGTTATTGATTTGCATTGGGCTGTGGTTGATGCTGCACATGCAGCTCTTCTCCATCAGGGTATTGTGCCTGAGACTCCAGACCATTTAGTTGATCTTACAAAGCAGCATCTTGTGATTCCAGGTATTCTTGAGAAGCGTTATCTTTCAATACTTGCAGAATTCCATAATGTTGGCCGTATGCTTATGTCTGGAGAGGTTAATAAGGTGTCAGGAGACAATTATGATCGCTACCGTAAGGAGGCAGAGCAGTTTCTACATGCAGTAAAAGTGACTCTCCGATCTGCATGATTTGTGATTAGAGGCAAATCCGAGACAGTTATTGCTGTAAATAAGTAAAGTTAATAACTCATCTCTTTCTCCTTTTTTATCATGACTGTTGCTGATTTTAATACAATAAGCAAAGAGTATATGCGTAGGAAAGGGCGTCTTCTCGCGCAGGGTAAGTCGCAGCGACCGACGAGCATTGGTTACTGGGCATCAGCAGATCCTGTACATATGCACGAACTTTTTCGTAAGCTGGAGCTTGGCAAATCAAGAGCTTTTCTGGATTTAGGTTCTGGTGATGGTGTTGTTGTCGCAATCGCGTCTCTTTTCACGACATCGTCAGGAATAGAGATTGATGAGCAGCTGCACAATGATGCTGTTATGATGGCAAAGAAGCTAGGTCTTGAAATGGATCTCATATGCATGGACTATCTTGATGAGGATTTGTCAAAGTATGATTTCATATTCATCAATCCTGACAACTATTTTCACAAGCTGGAGCGCAGGCTTGTTGAGCAGTTCAAAGGAACATTAGTCATTGCAGATAATATTTTCAGGCCCTTGACCTTATCTCCTTCAAACAGCGTGACTGTGAGAGGAGTGTCTTTTAGTGTTTACAAGCTGTGATTCTGCTATCAATTGCTGCCTCCTTTTCCTCCAGAGTACCCTTTGGAGCTTCCTGAATAACCTTTACTGCCATCATATTTGCCGCCGGCTTTCTTCCCTGAACCCATTTTACCTTCTGTCATCATCAAGCCATACAGTCCGCAGAGTGATGTGTAGAGTGCATCCCCTCTTTTCTCGTGGGGTGCGGTAAAGCCCATGTTGTAAGTTATTCCTTCAGGGGATATGTAGCTTATGCTGACTTGTGAATTGTTTCCATTAGGGGGCATCATGTTTCTAGCACCGTACTGCTGCATAGGTATCTGTTGCATTGGCATTTGCGGCATAGGCATTTGTTGCATTTGCGCAGGTCCGTACATGTTTTGCGCTCCAGGCTGCATGCTGTTCATATAAGGGTTTCCCGCAGGCATGATGTTGCGATCATCACCCAGACCAAATCCGAGTTCTGCCATAAGATCTTTTAGTTTATCATCTTCATCCAGCGGGCCGCCTTTGTATGGTTTCTTCTTTTCCTTTTTTTCTGATCATTTCCTCTGTATGCTGGCGCAATTAGCGCATCTGTTTTGTTTTGGTACATTTTTCTCACCTTGTGACATTAGTGCAGTCACATGACTGCCTGTATACTATTATGTCTTCAGGGTTTTTAGGTATTTATCGTCAGAAAAAGAAAATATGTGACAATCATGTCTCCAGTCTTACATGCTCTGTTCCAAACCAGTAACCTGTGTTGTAGACTGCTTCCTGGTGCATCTGTATGAAGTCCCTGTGTTTTAGCTCTTCATTTGCGACAATCTTCAGGAACTTCTTTATCTTTGCACTCTTGACTTTCTTTGCAAGGTCCATGTATATGTCATATCCTTGCTCTTCGAATTCTATGGCTTGCTTGAATATTTCATATATTGTGCTCTTGTGTTCAGTCACTTCCTGTAACTGCTTTGTTCCAAATAGAGGGTTTTCTATATCTGGCTGTTCAGCATACTCTGCTGCTTTGATTTCTGCTTGATTTCGTCCTTTCTTTTCTGCTTTGTATATTGCTTTGAAGAATGCAAGATGAACGTATTCCTGTTCGAGCAAGACATCAATAAGCCTTTTCATATTGTAGTCATTGACATGTCGCTTTGCCTGCTTGTAGAATTGGATGCCTTTAGTCTCTGTTTCCATCGCAAGCTTGATGTACTTGAGGAAATTGTCTTCTGTTTTTGTTCCGTCCTCTTTTATCATCTCTGAGGTTTTTGATGTATCTGTTTTCACGTTTGCCGAAGGCTTTTTTTTTATCAATCCTTTTAGGTTGTATTTATTTATTCCTTTCTTCACAGAACTTGTTTTCGCGGTTTTCGTTTTCTCAGACATGGCAAAGCACACCTCTTTATTCAGTACAATATAAGAAAACGCTTATTTAAATCTTTTGTTAGGCTGCTTTCCTTAGCACATGACTCTTTGAATTTCCATTACTTAACACGCCGATGCTGACGACATTGTCAGTTTCATTTCCCTTCCTGTTATCTTCTCTCTTTGAATTATAATCTTCGACAAGCTGCTTGAACCTTTCAGTCTCGCTGATAGCTTCTGCAGGCATCTCATTCGGTTTGTTTTTGACAACAATATCTTCTATTTTTTCTTTACTCTCTAGCTTGATATTATCATTTATTCCAAGAGATGTCATTCTCCTGTCGAGAGTCTTGGTAGAGTCCCCAAGATATTCTGCTGTTTTTTTCTTGTCAAATCCTGCTGCTTCCAGCGCGTCATAGATTATCTGCTTCTCGAATATCTGTCTTGCTTCATTGTAGTTTGTGACTCCTGTTGTCATGTCAAATATCCTGTTGAGCCTGTTGTCCTGATTCGGCATGTATGCTGATATGGATTCTGCGATGACTGGTGATTTTTCCTTTATCATGGCACTTAGTTTGTCATATTGTTCAGGGTGTATTGTGTCCCTATAGTTTTGCAGGGTATTTGTCAGTGTTGATTCGACAGTTGCTGCCTGCACATTGTATTTGGAGGTTATTCTGTCATCGAGGTCTGCTTGTTTCCAGGGTCTTTTGGAATCAACAAAATCACCGAGGCCATATTTTCCTATTTTCCTGTAGACATTCCTGCGCAGGTTGTTTGTCTTTTTGTCGTCATCGGTTCCGAAAGCATCCCTAACATATTGTGTTATGTTTCCTTTGACCCTTGATATTTCCCTTTCCATGAAATTCCTGTTGAAGTGTTCAAGCGCTTCGCCGCCTCGCGTAGGGAATTTTTCTTCTGCGCAATGCTTGTACATCACATCAGAAAGATCTTGTGCGCATCTATATGCCACATCCCTGAAAGGCGGCGCTAGCTCTGTATGGATTTCATCTTCTATCCTGTTTACCAGGCTGTACTTTTCATGTTCCGCAGGGTTGTTGTATTTGTTCATTCGAATTGTATTCCTCTAACATGTTCGTAGTGATTCCTGTTCGTATTGCCTCTCATTGCGCTGACACCGTCTGATGCTATGTCATCAAGGCTCATATGGATCCCTTTTGTAACATCATTTCCTGCGAGGGCAGGGTCTTGTGAAATTTCATTTAGGTATCTGTCCCTGTTTGTTAACATGTCCTCGTCCTCATTGTATGTTGCAGACACAAAGTATGCTTTGAGGCGTTTGTCAATTTCATTATCAGCATGGTTGCTTATCATGTTTGTGAACGATTGCCTTCTCAATCCTCCAAGCCGGTCAATCATACCTCCGTCACTCGTGAATGTGTCAATATTCATTCCGAGGTTGTGTTCATATGATCTTTGCTGGTCATCATCACTCATTTCATCAAACCCTTCAGGTCGCAGAGGATTGAACTCTGCATTGTTGAGGAACTCGCTGTACATCAGCTTAACTACCTTTATGGATTTGTTCCTGTTCATCAGTTCCTCGTCTGAGTATCCGAGTTTATTGACTGCTGCTTCGTATGCGCTGTGGAGTATGTTTGATTTTTTACTTTGCTTTTTCTTGAGCTCCTCAGCTTTCGCAACGCCTTTCCAGATTATTTTTCCATCTTCCATGATCATCATCTCCAGGCGTGACTTCTAGGTCAACCTGATTATAATATGTCAAGAGAGCTTTTAAAGATTATTTCGCTCTCCTATACTATAGTGTGACATTACTGTCTAGAACTACAACTTTTGTTCAAGTGGTTCTGATTTTGCCTGTTGTTTGGCTATCTTCTCAAGGTCTACACCTAGTTCCTTGAGTGCGGATACATGCATCTGCATTAATTGTTCAACTATGCTGAGTATCTTGAGCATCTCTTCTCTTTCTTTGGCTAATGTTGATAATGATCCTTTATGGAATCCTATCTGTTCGTCCTTGCTTGCTCCACCTTGTGTAACCTGGGAAGTATTCGCCGCTGGCTTTTTTGTTTCTTTTATCTCTTTGATTGCCATTTTGACCTCTGTGACAGATTATTCTGCTGTTAAGTATTAATGCATTGTTCTTTATAAATACTTTGTGACGCCAAGCCACATGTTTGTGACAGAAAAGTCATAATCTGCGTTTATTACAACTTGAGTATAATACTTGCTGCTTTGCAGCGGTTATAATTTTCAAGTTGTAATGACAGAAAATCCGTCTCGAAAATCGCGTAATACATGCAGCTTGCTGCGGTTGGGATGGCGATTTTAGGATTTTCGCTTTATTTGCTGTTTTTCGGAGGGTATTCTCTGATTTTTTCATGTCTTTATTAAACACTTTGGCAGTTCCTTTAGTGACTCTCCGGGTATGTTTCTTCACTTTTCGGGCTGCGTTTCTGCTGTGTTTTTTTACATGTATTGCAGCATTCTTGCTGTGATTCTTGACATTGCGTATTGTCTTCTTTTTGTATGCCTTGTACTTGTGTGTCGCGAGTCTGTATCCTTCAACACCTGCGAGTCCGATACCTATAAGCAGGATAATCCAACCTATCAGGTAAGAAATTAGCATCGCAAACTGCCAGCTTCGGTCGCCAGGGAATATTATCAGAGGGATAAGTGCTACTTTACCTATCACAAGTGACGTAATTATCATCACTACGCCTATGATGAACTTCTGCGTTACCTGCTTCTTGGTTTCCATAGTGTTAATTATCATATACATCTATAAATGCTTTTTGGCGTTTGACAAGAGTTTTAAAGTAACAGTGCTGTAGGCGCGAAATATTTATATCTTCGAGTCTAGTAAAACAATCCACAATGGTTTGGACACAAGAAGAGACTGAGATATATGGCCAAATACCAAGCCCTAAACTTGATAGGATATATGGTGAAGCAGGGATTCCTGAAAGCCAGCCAGAACAGCGGGCTAAATATTTGGCAGAACATGTTTTGAATATGGGCATGACTGATCATGATTTGATAATGAGAACAGCTAAAAAACAAGGAAGACATGTTGCTTTGAATATGTTGGAAAAAATGGTCATATCGGACGATTGATTAGATTGGGTTCATATTCTGCAGCAGATCACAAACCAGTTTTGCAAGAAATCTTTTTTACTAAATTTCTGTTTCGCCAAAGGCGTTGACCTATTATTGATTCATTATAGAGAATTACAGCACAATAAGCACATGAAAGAAAAAAGTACGTCGAAATTCTCCCATTCACACCCTGACTCGCACAACACCTTTAGCCAGTTCCCAGAACACTTTGAAAGAATCTTTCCCTTTATTCACGACATCCTGCACAAAAGCAAATGCTCTATCGTGCAACCCATTCTCTGCTGGCATGAATTCTGTGTCGAAGTTATGCGCCATTCCGCCGATATCATTATCTACAATGCACTTTGCCCATGCCAGTTCAAATGCGAATGCCTTAGCTTCTTCATCAAGAGAATCAGGCAAAACAGGACTCATGACGTGACCTATCTCATGCCCGACAGTGAGCATGAGTGAATCAAGATGGTTCTTTCGAACAAACACGCGAGGACACGAACCATTGATAGCAAAACCAAGTATGCCGGAACTCCATTTTCCACCGTTTGATTCATGTGCTTTTCTCAGGTCTTTCTCATTGAGAACCCTTACTATGATTTCATCTGGAAATGTCTGCCCGGTCAGCTTCACAAAAGTCTCCCTGACAATGTCTTCTATCTCTTCAGCATCCTCAACAAACTGTGTCGCTGGTCGGTTTCGCTTCAACAGACCTGTTGTGACATTGCTTCGATATTCAGAAATTTCTGAGTCATAATCGCATGAAGGTTTGGGCAAAAGATAGCCAGACCTGTCTTCAAGATATCTTGACCCTTCCCTGCGCGCATCACAGATGTAAGGCGACACAAACTCTACTTTCCTGTTGTCAAGGTTCAGCACATAGTTATTCTGAACTCTGTTGTCTATGCTTTGATTATACACTTTGATATCGCCTGTGCGCTCAGCGGCGATAGAGTGCTGTATTCCATGATTCACATTACCATTGTTGACATTTACTGTTCCTATGTTTACATAGAACTTGTTGACAACATTGTCAAGCCTTTCTGATTTTGCTGCACTATAGCAGTTAATAGGTGCGTAGCTCATGTTCCTTTATACTCCACGCAGGCACTCCGTAGCACCCCGTAAGATGGCGAGTCAGCAAAGCTCTGTTGCACACTATTGCCTATGTAGCCAGAAGCACCAGGCCCATCTGCAGAAGCATAGCTCTGCGATACACCACAGCCACCGCCGCATCCACTTCCACATCCAGCATAATCAGATGACATATACATCATACAACACACAATAAGGCAACAATCTTTATAAAGAAAGTTGGGATATTATAGAATGAAGTGTGACATTATTGGCAGATAGAAATCACAATGAGTATATTGATTAACAATTGTAGAAGCCTGGCGCAGGCAAATGATCTCAATCACTCTTCTCAGCATATACGACCATGAAACTGTCATCAAAGATATATTTTCCTTTCTGTCTGGATATGTTGAACCACTCTTCGAGGTTCTTTGGAGAATCTGCAGCCTCTGTGCTTCTGAGCCAAATGATTTCATTCTCATTATTTATCTTCCTTGTCTGTCGTGTTATTGATATGTCGATATTCTTGTAGCCTATCTGCTTCAATATGTATTGTATTTCCTTTTTGTTGTATCCTTCTTTGAAACCGAACTCCTTACCCCAACTCTTGTATATCATCTTGGTGATGATTTTTCCGCCTGGCTTGAGAATCCTGTATCCTTGCTTGAGCGCTTTGTCTGCCTTGCACATAATTTTGTTCAGCACTGCGTGGGATATGATGACATCAAAAGAATCCTTGGGAAAACTAAGCCTTTCTCCATCCATAATCTTGTATTCTATGTTCCTTGCTTTTTTGGCTGACTTGATGAGCTCCTCAGAAAAATCAATGCCAACCACTTTCTTTGCATGCTTGTGAATCGATGCTGTCAGCTTGCCGCAGCCACAGCCGATATCCAGCACAACAGAATCCTTTTCCAAATTCTTTTTGATGAGGTCTGTATACTCATTATCTAACTTACTGAATTTCTTGAAGGTGCTGTCCTTCCTGTTGTATATCTTTCTGATGGATTGTTTCACGCAAATAAAAAGATCCTGTGCTTATATAAATATTCGCGTAGAACACTGCGAGTTACTCGATCAATGTTCAAGAATTTTCAATTCAACTTTATCATCGACTTTTAACTTTGCATATCCGCCGATGGGAAAAGTGATCAAAGGATTTGTGTGGCCGAAGTCGGCATTTGCGATTATAGGGATATTGTCCAATTCTTTTTTGGTCTTGATGATGTGTCCTAACTTTTCTATAGTCATTTCAGATTCTTTTTGAAATCTGCCAATCACAAGGCCAGTCACTTTATCAAAATTTGGTTGATGGTTGATGGATTGCAGAAGCCTGTCAAATTCTGCTGCAAATTCTTGTTCGCCGCTATAGCACTCTTCAAGAAATAAGATACTATTTGAGATATCGGGCATGAACTCAGTTCCTTGAAGCAAATTAAATGTGCAAAGGTTCCCTCCAATGATTTTCCCTTCTGCTTCTCCTTTATTGATGATTACAAATCCTTCGTTTTTCTCAATTTTTCTATTGTCCTGATTATTGAACCAGACATCATCAGACCAGGTCTTGGAAGCTTCGACGATAAATTCATCTTTATCGATAAGACATTTTTTGAAATAATATAAATTATATTCAAATTCTTTTTTCATTGCCCATGTAGAAAAATGAAGACCTGAATAAGTGACCAATCCTGTCTTTGAAGTTATCGCATTTGCTAATGCTGTGATGTCTGAATAACCACAAAGGATTTTTGGATTGTTCTTGATCAGCTCATAATCAAGATACTTCAATAATTGGTTTGAGTTATAACCCCCAATTACTGTAAAAATAGCTTTCACATTTTTATCTGCAAATGCTTCATGGATGTCTTCAACTCTTGATTTTATTGAAGACGACATGAATACATCAGATTCTTTGCAGTTCTTGGAAAACGTAATCTTAAAGCCTTGCTTTTCAAAATTCTCTTTGGCTAACTGGACATTCTCTTCAGATAGTAATGACAGGCTTCTGGCAGGAGCAATGACTCGTATTTCATCTCCTTGTTTTAATTTTGGTGGAAATATCATGATGAATTAAATCAAACAGTTGATTCTATATAAATATTTTAGGAGTTATTTAATCTGCTCACTTCAACCTAGCCTCTTTCTGCATCCTTGCTGCTTTGTCAATCTCTTCAGAGGTCCATCGCAACGCCCTTGCAATCCTATAGAACTCTTTTTTCAGATTCGTGTCAAAAGACACTCTGTCGTCTGTACTTATTGCGAACTTGACGCCATGCTCTGAGAACTTTGCTATAGGATGCTCTCCATAATGTTTCAGTCCTGCTATTTGCACATTTGATGAGGGGTTTGCTTCTATGAACACATCTTGTTTCTTCACTCTCGATATCAGTTCTGATTGTTTCCTTACAAGACTTGTAATCTTTGCTGGCTTGACTTTGCTTTGAAGATATTTGCGAATATCTATGCCAAGTATTGTTGCATGTCCTATCCTATGGATTGTTGGAAAATTAAGTGCCAGTTCGACTTCTCTCAACGCATGCTCTACACTTTCTGTATTTCTCTTGAAAAGCTCTCCCGCGTGCACGCATAATGGGATGCCTGATTTCTCTGCCAGATTAAGAGCTTCAGTGTTCTCGATGTCGCCGACAAAGTCCACTCCTACGATGTATTTTCTAATTCTTTTGGGTAATTTAGAGTATTCTTCATAAAACTTTATCAATGCTTCAATAGTTCTGACAGGGAATTGTATGGCGCGTATAGTCACAGGGTATTTCTTTTCAGTTTCCTGTATTATTTCAGTGAAAAATTTGAATCCTTCTAATTGTTGAACAGGATACCTGATCTCTATGTGTGTTATGTTGTGCGCGAGGTTGTGCTGCACCATGTTTTCAATATTCTTGATGAAGTATTCTCTTCTGAAGTTTGTCGACGAAGCCGCTTGCTGTATCATATTTAGTATCTCTGCTTTCCTTTGGAATCCTCTGAACGTGCCATATTCCTCTGGTTGCATTATGAGGAGCTTCTCAAACTCTACAAATACCTTTGTTTCTGTCCATTTCTTGCTGAAGTAATTCCGCATGATTCTGTGGAGCGCTTTCTTGTCATCATCGTAGATCCTTTGGTAATTTTCCCGACCGCAGTAGCTTCGGTTGTATGTTCTGTTGTATGCTTCAAGTAGAAGTATTATGTTTGATGCATAACTATTTGTATCAACATCTTTACGAGGTGTATTCCTTATTTCTGTTATCTTTGCTTTGACGTCTGGTTTCTTCAATTCCTTTACAGCTATCGTCCAAAGTCTCTTGAGATATTTCCAGTGAATGTCTGCATCTATATTAGGGCCGAAATGGATGTGGGTCTCATTGAACTCCAACACAACCACCTTTTTCAGTGTTTCTGCAATGTGCTTTTGCTCTTGAAGATTATTTTTAACAGCATCAAGATTTCCTTTTAGTATAAGGTCATACTCTTCATTCCACAGCTGGATAAGTTCCTGCCAGAGGTGATCATGGTCAAAGTCTGAGAGCATCTTGTGAAGGATAAGTATCTTGGTTAGATTTTTAGTCTGTTTTTCTCCATTTAGATATGGTTGGAGCGTATCATTTACTTTTTTCTTCAGTGAGAATCCGTTTTTTATTCTTCTTCCATTAGGTGCAAGCAGATTCCTTAGCTTTTTCTTCCTCACTCCTATTTTATTGACAACTGAATCTATGTCAGAGACATCATCAAGAAGTTCATCAATCAGCTTCAGCTCTTTTTTGATGTCCTTGTCGATGGATTCTATCCCGAACCATTCTAGCATAAGTCCCATAGGCCCACTTCAGCATTCTTTGCTTATAAAAGTTATTAAAAAAAATAAAAAAATTAGGTCTGTATTCGCTGAGTTATCCTGGTCTGCAAATCATCATACGCCTTCTTCTGCATTACAGAATCCTCAAGGAACCTGCCTGCTGAAGGTTTTTCAGCACCCTGCCTGAATGTCTCCAGAGCTTCCATGAAAAAGCAGTAGTTGTGCTCGTTGGTCATCTCTCGAAGTTCCCAGTACTCCTTGCCAAGATCTGTGTCTTGAAGCTTGTTCACATACAGCAGTTCCTCTATGTCAAAGATTGCCTGGTCAGTGTCGTCTGTCACTTCGCACCTGACTTCGTCTTTCATGTATCTGAAAAAGTCATCAACAGCAGGATTGTCGAACCTATAGACATACTCCCTTTCAATGATCTCGAAGTCTTTGTTCTCCTCCTTGAACTTCTCAAGCGTCCTTGTACCTTCAAAGATTCTCAGCTCTTGCGTCAGATTTATGAACTTCGCAGCTTCCATGCCTGATTTATAGAGGAACTCTGCACTGCTGGCCAACTCTTCAAATGTAGATTCAGGGTTGAAGTTTATGTAGCCTACAAGAGGAGGAATACCTACCTCATACAGTCTTTGGATGGCCTGTTGGCTCGAACCTCTGTGATCCTTGCTTCGTTTGCATTTGCCGAGCTTCCTGACAGCACACTCATCTCCATTCTCTACACCGATAAATATTCTGAACGCTGCGTCAGCCCACTGTTCAAGATATCCTTTGCTATCCGCTTTCATGAGCCTGTCTGTCATGGTGAGAAACATCACCTTGAGGTCGAGTTCTGCACAACGCTGTAGTATACTGTGTCCGCGTTCAAGATCTTCTTCAGAGAACCCAAGGAAGTTATCATCGGTTATCATCACATATTTTTTCCCGTTCTCTGCGAGGTTTTCAAGTTCTTCACCGACATGCTCTACACTTCTCTCCCTCCACCCGTCCTTGTAGAAAGATGGTGTTGTGCAGAAGTCGCATCCTCTGCGCATGCAACCTCTTGATGTCGTCAAGAAACCGGTGTCTCCCGAGTAATCATCGTGCTTCAGCACTGGCAGGGAATCAAGATCCTGCACTCTGTTGTCTCTCTGGTCTACCAACAGAGGCCCGCTGCCAGCTACTATTGTCTCCAGGAATCCTGGCAGTCCTGTCTCTGCCTCGCCTGCCCAGACAAAGTCGACATGGCTGTACTCTTCCTCAAAATCATCTGTCTCAAATGCGTTGAACGTAGGATCGTGTCCTCCTACACCAACAACGCAATCAATGTCGAGTGACTCGACAATGGCTTTGACCCTTTCCCTTGTGCTGTAGAACTGGTTGAACAGCACGAAGTCAGGATTAGATACCTCTATCTCGTTCCTGACTTCTTCATCAGTCAGACCGTCGGTAGGTTGGTTGATAAGGTCCACTTCATACCCTGCATTCTCCAGAGATGCCTTTAGGTAAAACATTCCAGGCGCGTTAAGCGATTGGAACCTTGAGTACCTCGGACATTCATTCCTAGATACGCCTGCTGATACCAGACTTACTTTCTTTTGTTTCATTCTCATCACCTCAACCTGTGCCCATGCGGGTGGTAGTGGTACCTTTGTACCGGACCCGCAGGGTCTTCCTTCATCGCAACCTGTTCTGATTTCAGGCGAACATCATCGCCTCCAAAACTTGCTGCAATCTCATCTCCTCGGAGTTTTCCAATCTCTGTCAGCCTGATGCCTTCTTCGTCTGACTCAAGCAGTCCTGCTTCGCAGAACTGTGATATCTGCGTGCTGTACTCAGTACTCAAATCACGTCCGTACTTCTTCATCATCCGCTCTTTGTCAACACCTTCAGCAGTCCTGAGTCCGAATATCACATCCCTCTCGAACAGTTGTCTCTCGGTGAGCTTCGCCGCTCTCCACACAGGCAATTTTCCCTGTTCGATTGCAGTATTGTATGATACCTCGTCAGGCGCGTTGAAGTACTGGTGCCCATTGACAAAACCAAATCCTGTCGGGCCGAAGCACAGCATCTCTGTCTCATCGAGGCTCTTGAATTTTCGCATCTGCTGGTCATCCTCTTCAGACTCTCTGTTGAAGTAGAACAGCAAATCCTGTGTGTATCCTTTCTCTTTAAATTTCTCAATAGCTATCAGATACAGCAAGTCTCTTTCCTCGATTGATGGGAATTTTGCTGGATCACGCACGAATGATTTGTATATCTGTGCTGATGCCTTGAACATTAATGGGAATGCCATGGCGCAGTCTACCTCACATTTCTCTATGAGTTCGTCCAGGTCTGCTTCCCAGTTCTCTGGTGTCTGCCTCTGAGTGCCCATCATAAGATCTGTCCTAACATGGTCGAACCCGTAAACAGATTTGAGTTCAATTGCTAGCTTTGCAGTGTCTTTTCCAGAATGCATCCGAGATTGTTTGCTGCAGACCGAGTCATCCAGACACACACCACCTATTGCTATCTTATTCACACCTGCTTCTCTGAGTGCTTTGAACTTCGCGACTCTCTCGGAATCATGTGCAACTTGCGGGTGTACATCGAATTTTATCTCAGCTTCATCAGGGACACTGACATACTGTCGTATGTGTGAAAACAAATCAGATATCTGTTCTGCTGAAAGCACTGATGGTGTGCCTCCTCCTATGTAGATGGATCTTGCAGTGATTCCTCCAACTTTCTCTGCGACCATTGAGATCTCTTGTTTCAGGTTGCTTAGATATTTTTCAATCCTGTCCTTCTCTTTCTGCGCAATCTCTGCTGATTTTTCTCCACCTATGATCTGCGCACGTTCTACATCAGGATCGTCGATTTTCTCATAGTAGAAATGACAGAAGTTACATGACTGTAGACAGAATGGAATATGGATGTAGATGTCTGTTTCTCTCGGACCTGCTCCTTCGAATATATCTATTCCTTTTTCTACAACATCATCAAGTGCTGCCAAAGGGGGATAGTTGCCTACTATGTAGTATTCTTCATGGGTTCTCTCAATACCTAACTTATTGAGTGATTCCCTATCGATTTGCTTTGCTTTTTTCTTTGCTTTTTCTATTGCTGAAGACATACCCTACCACCTCTAATAGTTATTACTAGTAAGTAGTATTTAGAAGTAATATCAAACTTTCTAACAATTTCTTTGACAAAACAACAATATTTAAATAGAATGAGTGCTTTTAACCAACCATGACTAATGAATTGGACACAAAAGACAGAAAGATTCTCTTAACACTGGATATGGCTGCCCGAATGCCTGAAAGCACAATAGCAAAGCGTGTAGGCCTGTCAAAGCAGGTCACTAATTACAGAATAAAACGATTAGAAGAAAAAAGGATCATCAAGGGCTACACTGCGGTGATTGATCACACAAAGCTCGGTCTGCAATTATACCGTGTCTGGCTCAAGATACAGAACGCCTATAAACAGGATGAAAAAGATCTGATAGACTACCTCCAGAAGCACGCCAGCTGGTTCACGACAGTATTAGGTGATTGGGATATAGGTCTCAGCTTCTACGCAGAGGATGAGTATGATTTCCAGAAAAAGTGGAAGCAGTTCTACGACCTCTTTGGATATTTCATAGAGGACAGGAGAATAACATTGATGACGACATTCTGGAACTTCGAGAGGTCATTCATCCTTCCAGAGCAGAAGGACAGGGACAGGATGTTTATATTAGGCAAAGAACCAGGAAAGAATATCATCGACGACACAGACAAGAATATTCTCGCACAACTCACAAGGAACGCAAAACAGACCAGTCTTGACATTGCAAAAGCCATCAATCAGACAGAGCGCGTGGTAAGATACCGCATAAAGAAGCTGGAAGAAAATAAGATAATCCTCGGCTACAGAACATTCCTCAACACAGATTTACTTGGCATGAGGTTCTACAAGTTACTGATACATCTCAAGGACGCGAAGTCTGAAGACATAAAGCTCATCCGCAACCACATGACTCAGCACCCGAACGTGGCATACTCTACAGAAGCACTGGGCGGCCCTGATTTCGAGTTAGAGGCTCATTTCAAGGACTCTATAAAACTCCACAGATTCATCACAACATTGAAAGAGACCTTCCCGAATCTCATCAGATCCATAGAGCACATGGAATACATCGAGGAGATGAAGGTAAGCTATTATCCAAAAGAATAAGAAAAAACAATTTACCCCCTCGACAATCTGCCAAGGAGGAGCACTGCTATCTGCCTCAACGCATACGCGCCAAGTATTATCGCCAGCAGCAAGTAGCATGCCTGTGACGAATACGCATCGACGTAAAGTCCCAGCAAAGGCGAGAACAACGAGAAGCTGAGGCATCCCGCCATGCTCGACAATGACAGCACTGTCGCTCGGTTCTCTGGCATTGAGTGCCTGTTCACCCACTCAGACACTATTGGTGACGCAAGTCCAGACACGAGATCTAACACAACCGCCCACACAACCAGGTAGTACCCGCTCGCGAGATATACGAGCAGGTAAAGCAATGCCCGAAAACCTGTGAAAACAAACATCAGGTCCAGGTGTCCCAGTCTCTTCTCGAACCTGTGCGCTATCTTGTTCCCGAGTCCGTGCGCGACTGACATCACCATCATCACAACGCCAAGATATTCTATAGGCATTCCCATCTCTGTCAGCATAGGCTGGTAGAGCATGAAGCCCATGAATCCTACTAATGTTGTGACGCCGACAAAGTACATGATATTCCTTAGCCTACGATGCCCTGCGACATACACTGTGGCGTCCCTGATTAGCTTGAAGTAGGACGCGTCCTCTACATTCTTTCTTTTAGGCTCGTCAAGCAAGAACAGCGGCACTATGGATAGCGCCACTGGAAATGCTGACACAAGGAACGGCAGTGCAAGATCGTGCTTTGCCATCAGTCCGCCTGCCACTGCGGCCAGACCTATGACAACTGACTGTAGGGCATACGCTGTTCCCAACACCTTCTTGTACTTCTTCTCCTGCTTTGCCTCTGCCAGTGTGTCATACAGGAACGCTTCACCAGTTCCGTGGAACGCTGCGCTCGCTATTGCAAAGACCATCTCAACCAATAGCACCTGCACGAATGAGTCCACAAATGCGTAAAGACCCAACGCAACACTATACACTATTGTTGACAGTATCAGCGTCTTCTTCCTGCCTACCTTGTCTGCGAACGCTCCGGAAGGGACTGTGAGCAGCATCTCTGTCAGGGTGTATGCTGCCTGCGTGACAACAATTTCGAATGAGGAGAGACCTTTGTCTATCAGGAACAGCATGAATATCGGCATTATGAAATTCATAGCGCACAATACTCTAAACCCGTAGTACATTCTGAGGTTTTTCCTCATCTTCCTGATCTTGTGTTTCATCTTTCTCTCCTCGATTATCTCATTGGCAGTACTGCATGACTCTGTCTAGCATTTGTGGGCAGCTTCAGCAGAAACAGCAGACAATCTGCCTGTCATCTTTTAGTTCATCAAAACAGAAACCAGGACAGCAGACTGCTGTCTTATATTGTTTTGAAGTTCAGACCTGAAAGATAGAGCTGAAGCTAGACCTTGACAGGTCCGGCAATTTTAAGAAAAGTAGGCCTAGCAAGGACTGTTGCCATTGTGGTTAGGTCTTTACTCGGCATATTAATCACAGAAATTAATGAGCTGGCAACTTATATTTAAGACTTGTGATTAATTAGTCATTGGTAAGTGGTTAATTTCCTTGAATGTTTGAATTTTTTGTATTGTTTGAAAGTATGACTCAGACTCAACTCAAAGAATTTATAAACAAATATTTGTATGCCTTTAACATGTTCTTCAAAAAAGGGGAGTTCAAGCTTTTGTGGCCTTTCTACTTATCACTGTTTATCGGTTTTTTAGCAGACTCCACCGAATTCATCTGGGTCATATTTTTCTTAGACAAAGGATTTTCTTTTGTCCAGATATCCCTGACTTGGGGTATTGTCCTTTTAGGAACTACCTTGTTCGAGATCCCGACAGGCGCTGTCGCAGATATTCTCGGAAGGAAAAAATCAGTGATCATTGGGTGGTTACTAGGAGGTTTAATCTTGTTGATGGTGCCTTTCATGCAATCATTTGTCGCAGTTTGCTTACTCTTGATATTTTTTGCATTCGCATTGACATTGGTATCAGGAGCAGAGGAAGCTTGGGTTGTGGATCTTCTAAAAAGACATCGTCAATCTGACCTGCAAGAGAGCTATTTCATGAACAGTACCAGCATTAAATCTCTAGGAACTTTCATTGCGGGAGTGTTAGGTGTTTTGATTATTGCTTTTTTAGGGATTGACTGGATCTTTTTTATTTCAGGTGCTGGAATGACTCTTGGCGGATTTTGCCTAATGTTTGCGGAAAGATCTCGAGCGAAATTCGAACGCACACCTTTAACCAACGTCTTGGGTAAGACTATCAAAGTATCAAGGGAAGCAATCAAGTATGTATATGACCATAAGATATTATTCTACCTTACGTTGGGTGGATTTTTCTTTTACCTAATCAGTGTCTCGGCAGTTGCCTGGCAGCCTTACTTCCTATCACAAGGTATCCTCTTGAAATATTTCACTTTGCTTGGTTCTGCAGGTGCGCTGATAGGTGTTTTCGTTCCTCACTTAGTTAAGGTTATCCAGAAGAAGATCAAGGGAGATAACCAGATATTGGCTTTGTTGATAATCATTATTGCGGTTGCATCCATTGGAATTTATTTCATTGCAGGTCCTGTCTACGCAATCATAGCTTTCATAGTGTCGCGGTTTGTTATTCCGAACATATTATTTCCACTGGAAAACCATTATTTCCAGAAACATTCACTATCAAAGATCAGGGCGGCTATTGGTTCGACTAAATCAATGATAATAGGGTTACCTTGCTTTATTGCTATGCTCGCAGGTGGATTCATTACTGATGCATTCGGACCTAAGATAGCTCTCGCACTTTCTGGTGTATTCATTCTTCCAGGGGTGATATTCTACTATCTTGCAAAGAAGTGATTCAATATTTTTCTATCACAATTATCTCTTGCAACACTGGGGTCTTCTCGCGAATAGACTATCTACACCCCAATCCTTGTTGTACCCTACAACAAATAACCACTTAAAAACGATTTATGTTGAACAATACAACCAAAAACCTTAAATATTACCTTTGCGTTGTACTATACAATGGATGAAAAAGAGAAGATACTGGTTGAGAATATCAATGAATACTTCGTTTCCGCTATGGAGGCTTTCAATAAGCAAAGGTTCAACTCAGCTACGACTTTATTCTTCAAGTCAATGTGTGCGGGCGTGGACCTTTTCCTCTTGAAGTCTGAAGGCGAGGTTCCCTCATCGCACTCAAACAGGTTCAGGATAATTCAGGAGAAATATCCAGAGATATACATGATAATAGACAAGGATTTTCCATTCTATCAGGATAGCTACACAAAGAAGATGGATTCCGAAGCCGCTGAGATGATGAAACATGATGCTGAAAAGATTAAAAAAATATCTTTCCAAGGAAATATTTGACATTGTCATTTATGGCTCCAGTGTAAAAGGAAAGATGAAGCCAGGTGACATAGATATTGCAGTGATATTTAGTTCTGGTTCATTGGATGAAAGATTGACGACTATCCAGAAGATCCGCAAGGACCTTGATGTCAAAGTGGATATCAAGGCAATCCTTCTGCATGAGTTGTTCAGGCCTGAGTTCTTCTCCAGGACAGGTATTTTTCTTGAAGGTATCAGTGTAAGGCATCAAAAGCCCTTTTCCCGATTGCTTGGGTTCACTTCATCTGCTTTGTTCAGCTATGATCTCAAGGACAAGACACATACGGAAAAAGTCAAGTTTAATTATGTGCTGAGCGGCAGGGGAAGGGATGGCATTGTTAAGATGCTGGACGGGGACCACATCGCGCCAGGTGTCATAGAGATACCTATCGAAAACTCTGACGAGTTCGCGGAGATATTGAAGTCTCATAAAATCAACTATGGGCGAAAGAACATCTTGAAGGCATAGTGTGCCCTGCCAGAAATATCCGCAACGGTTCAAAATATCTCTTCTAGCATCTCTTTGTAGAAATCCATGTAGAATTCAATATTCTCTAGATCTTTGCGAGTAAACCACTTGTAATTGTGGTGCTCCACCTCATCGAGTTTGATTTCCTGGCCTGGCTTGATCCTGGCAGTGTAGAATAATGTATACATTTGATAATCTTTTTTGGCATATTGACATTCAGCCTTTGTGACAAACTTGGAAAACACAGGCTTGATATCAATAATCTCAACACCTATCTCTTCTTTGACTTCACGTCTAAGACCCTCTATCTCCCTATCATTCTCATCCAGTCTACCGCCAGGAAAGTGCCAGGTATTATCATATTGCTGACCCCATTGGACCATAAGGAACTTATTATCATCGATGATTATAGCATACTCTGCAATATTAGTCATAAGGTGTACCATTCATACCATCCTCTTCGGTAAAAGTATAGGGAACACATCATATTCTATCTCCCAATAGTCTAGGAATTCCCTGAACTTCTCTGTTTTTTCTGTCTGACAGAAAAACACAGTGTCTGCGAACTTCTCAAGTCCGAATTCTTTTACTATGCCTGTCTTTCCGCCCCGCCCATAGAGTGCGTACTGTAGCTGCATCCTTCTTGACTGGTTAAAGCCCTGAAGTTTGTACTTGAATACTGTTCTGCTGGAGTAGCCGAGGCCGGAGGATATTCTTTTCTTCATAATAAGGCTGTAGCCCTCAGACAGATATGATTCCCTTGCCATGAATTTGTTGTCGAACATATTCGAATAGGTCTTTGTAGTTATCTGCACTTTCCCGAATATTTTCAGAATCTTCCTGAGTTCATACGCGATGTCTGTATCCTCTGTATCCTTAAACAAAAGAAGGATGTCAATGTCATTTGGCACCTTTTTCCCCTTGGTGCTTGACCCAAAAAGGACTATGTCAAGCACTGATTCCTTGTTGTTCTTGTAGAACTTATTTACTGTCGAGATGAATTTCCTGTTCTTTGGCAATTCTGATGACATGCTGCTTTACCTCTTCGCACTTCTTTTTGTCGATGTTGAGTGAGTATGTATCGCGATATATCTGGAATGTCTTGTCAAGCACTGTGTAGATGTCAGGAAAATCTTTTTCCAGCATCCTGAATCTTTCTGTATGGTCTTTAGGTGTCATTCTCTTCTTGCGGAATATGATGAGGTCTGCCATCACAAAAAGACACTTGAAGTAAAGTATGGTTGCTGAAGTGTAATCTTTAGATGATTCTACTATCTGTGCAGATCGATAGAATGATATGACATTGCCAAGCAGTTCTTCCAGGTTTATACAATAAACGCAAAACTCCTATATATAGTTTTCTGTTTACACAATAAACAATGTTTATAACATAAACAAAATAGAAAGAATTAAGGTTATTTGTTTATAGCATAAACGAACTCACAACATCTTCTCAAGATGACTAAGCACTTCCCGATCACAGATCTGCGGCAGTTCTTCATACCGTGATATTGAAAACCACTCAAGATCAGCATGCTTTCCATTGTGCTCCACTGTGTACTCGGGTACATCACCTTCCCACTCTGTCACAACAAAGTAATGCAGTTTCAGCTTGGTCACACGACCATCCCTTTCTGTCTCTTCAAAATCAATTGCTTTCAGGTATTTCCACGAAGTAGGCTTGAATTTTCCTTCAGCAAACTCTTCAGAACTCTCACGAATAAAAGCAGCTTCAATATAGTCCTCTCCCTTGTCTCTGTTCAAATCAACATGCCCTGCAGGCAAACAAGTTGTCGCCTTGGTAGGATGCGCAGGCCTCTTCTCGATAACAACCGCACCATCCTTGTACACGATCCACATCACAGCCTCGACACGACCATCCTTGATTGAGTATTGCTCTTCCATGCTGATTCAAATCCATTTCAATATATTTAACTGTTTCTACCATCTGCGCAACGATACCAATATTTACCATCAATCAATCCCAACTCATCGTGTGTTTGAGAAGTTCTGTAAAGACAATTGCAGGAAAATGAGCCTCGGCGATGAATTTCATGCTCCGACTGAGGGCTTCTTGCTTTACATCTACCTGAACTGTTTTCTAAGCATTTTTATGGTGTTCCTCAGGTGCGCTTCGTATTGTTTCTTTGGTATGTCTTTTGATTTCTCGTTCTTCCAGTTCCATAATTTGTATTTGAAGAACAGCAGGTCTGTGAACCTGTATACTGTAATCCAGACTGGCACCCTCTGCATCAGTGTCTTGTCTTTCATGTATCTGTTGTATGTGTTAAGATATGTCTTTAACCTTTTGCCGGATAATTTCATCTTCCAGGGCGGCTGTGTGCAGTCAGGATCATATATCATGGACACATCATATGCATTGTCATGGAATTTGGACCATTCCCAGTCAATGTATCTAAGACCTTTCTTGTTGAAGATGATGTTTGACAGGCATGGATCGCAGTGTGTCAATGATGATTGTTTCAATGCAGTGAAGAGATGGTTTTTTGATTTGACATATTCTATGCCCTTTGGAAGAAGTTCTTGTATTTCCTTGTCCTCGTAGATGGGCATCCTTTTCGCAGTCCAGTTTATTTCCTTTTTGAGCCACTTGTTCAGGTCAAATCCATTCGGCAGTTTTTTCCGGATGCTATGGAGCTTTGCCAGTGATTTGGCATGCAGTTTAAGATGCTTGTCTGACAATCTTTTCAGAACTCTTCCTTCGATGTATTCCATGACAATGTACTCGTGAGATAGTATTCTTTTTGTCTTGTCGATGTAGATTGGTTTAGGTCCAAGACCTTTTGGGATCCGATGTAGTGCTCTGAATTCATCTGAGAGATTCTTCTCGCTCTTCAATGAGATGCGGAAGGTGAACTTTTTTCCATTGACTTCCGCTAACATGTTCAGGTTATTCTCGCCGACACCAATCTTAGAGACCTTGACACTCTTCACAGCACATATCCCAAGATTCTTCGCATGCAGCTTCACTGCCTTCTCAATCTGTTTTTTGATTGTTGCCAATTTCATGCACTTGCACCCCTGCCACACCACAGACCAAACAGATTTCTCTCTGTCTCACCCAACACTCCACACATGAACAATAGGCCTATCATCTTCATCACCAAGATGTTCTGCGACAAACAACCGTCGACCCTCTGCATCCCAAGCAACTGATCCTAACTTACGTATCTCATTATCTGGGAATTTATACATCCTATCGGAAATATCCAGCACAGCATAAGGTTGCGGCTCATAAGCTTCCATATCTCCAGCAACAACTGATTCAAAATCAGAAACATCATAGAGTATTATCTCTGCGTCCCAGTTGTCTGCCCACCATCCTCTTTCTCCTGGTCCTTCCTGATAGTCTGGTTCTTCACTTACTGTTCCATCATAATATCCATACCATGTGTTTCCTTTTCCTTTAAAGCCTACAAACACAACTGTGCCGTCTATCCATGCTCCTCCTGACCATTCGTCTGCATGGGAGTAATCATTAAGGCTATTGACTGCTGTTGGATCCGAAGCATGATCTGAATATCTCAGCAAGGTCACATAATCATGATCATCCCATGGAGATATTGCAAAGATTGTAGGTCCTTGTGATGCCTGTCCTCCGTCTCTATAGCGACCTGTAGCCAGACTTCGACCGTCAGCATGTTCATCTGCCCATGCCGGAGGTATCACAAACATATAATCGGATGTAAGATAGTTCCAAAGTCCCCCTATGCTATAAGGTCCTTTTGAATCATCAAGTGTGATGCTTGTCCATCCGTGATTTGATGTTGTTTCAAAATCAAGATGCTGAGCAAATGCCATATACAATCCCACATGTCCTGGAACATAAGCAAGCGCTGCTCTTGGTATTTCTAAATAATCCCAAGCCTCGCGAACATCTGTCCTTTGCTGTAGTTCATTTGCAGTATTCAGATTTCCTACACCCCCCATCTTTGGCTCAGGTATGCTGAACTCTCCAACTCTTTGATACCATTCATGTCCTGTCATAAACAATGATTCATGTTCTGGATAGTAAGCAATTGCTGTTCCGCCCCATTCATAACCCATGTCATCCATATCATCAGGAACTCTGAACGCTCCAAGGTATGTTAGATCACTTGGCTGGATAACATCTGATGAAACAGTTTCTTCTGTTTCTTCTTCAGCCTCTTCTTCTTCTTCGGTTTCCTCTTCTTCTTCCTCTTCTTCAGGTTCTGTTTCCTGAGAACCAGAACCTCCTGTTCCGCCTCTGGTGATTATTCTTTCTGGTTCTTCATATACAGTCTGTTCTTCAACTTCGAGAGGCTCTTCTATTTCATCTATCATCTCTTCCGAAGGTATTTCATTTATAGGTTCCTCTAGATATTCAAATTCTTCTTCAAGAGGTTCATCTTCTGTGACAGGCGCTTCAGGCTCAGCAGCATCCTCTGAAGGGATGTCAACAGCATCGACAGGCCTTGACTCGATGATTTCCTGCTCTTCGCAACCCACGATTGCTATCAGCATGATTAGTATGATTATTGCGTATCTCATTTTAACAGAAACATACACCGATTGTTTTTAAAGATATCTATGCAGGAATTTACATTGACAGCACAACCAAAAGCAGGACATCACCCAATCAAAAACATTTTAAATACCTTTCAATATGGATACAATAAACAGGTCACAGGAATGGATACAACACTAAAAAAACAGCTGAACGCGAACATCTGGAAGTTCTACCTCTACAAGTACCTGCGTGGTTTGTGGATACCTGCGACAATATGGACCTTGTATCTCATTGCGAGAGGGTTTGATTATACCCAGATAGGCATCACAGACATAGTGTTCTCTGCTGTGTTGCTGCTCTTGGAGATTCCTTCCGGAGCTTTTGCTGATCTTATCGGCAGGAAATGGAGTGTGTTCCTGGGGTATGCTGTGGTGGGTCTTGCTGTCCTTCTTATCGGCATGACTGGGAATTACTCATTGGTTCTTATCATTCTCGCACTCTACGGCATAGGTGAGACCCTTTACTCAGGCGCAGATGATGCGCTTTTCTACGACTCGCTAAAGGAGCTGAAAAAGGAGCACTTATACCCTAAGATAAATGGGCGGTCGGGCGCAATATTTTCTATAGGCAGTATATCTGGAGGGTTTGTCGGTGCTTACCTGTTCACAATCAACATCTCATATCCATACTACCTCGGCGCTGCTGTGTTCTTCCTGGCAGGTGTTTCATTCCTTCTGATGAAGGAGACAAAGAAGCGGGAGAAGTACAGCATGAGGGCTCATTACAACCAGGTCATCGAGGGCTGCAGGTATGTGAAAGGGCATCCGCAGGTCAGATGGATAATTGCATACAGTGCCCTCTTCGCAGCTTTTTTCGGGTACCAGATATTTATTGTCCAGCCTTCCTTGGTGGAGTTCGGCTTTGATGTGAAGAACTTTGGTTTTCTGTTCGCGCTCATCTGGGGTTTCGAAGCAATGGTTTACTGGAATGCGCACAGGCTGCTTGACTGGCTAGGTGAGAAACGGACATTGTTTTCAATAACTTTCATCCACATATCTTGCTTCATCATACTAAGTCTCATTGATGCATGGTTCGGGCTGATTTTCATAATCGTGAACTATTTTGGAAGAGGTCTGTCATATCCTGTCACCAATAACTTTATCCAGAAGCACATCATGTCGAGTCACAGGGCCACGGCCCTCTCTGTTCAGAATTTCGTAGTCAGTCTTGTCTACATAGTCTCCATCTTTGTATTCAGCAGGCTGACAGATCTGCTTTCCATAAGCAGCGTATACTTCATAGTCGGATTGTCAGCAGCATTATCTGCAATAATATTATACAGGACATTCCCTGTCCAGGAGAAGTAAAAAGGGCGAAAAGGGGGATGTTCACCCTTTACACCAGATAATCAGGCTGTTTCTATTTAATAATATCTCTTCGTCATACAACAATTCCTTATTGAGTATATTTCTTCGACGACTCTATTATCATGATATATTTCCTCAGGTTCTCATTAAGTATAGATAATATAAATGGTCGGATAGATCGATAATAATATTTCAGCTCAGTGTTCGTCAAATGTTCATGATTATATATTTTGTTCATTATTCTTAACTTTCCTGGAGCATATATTGTTGATAATGATTTGTTTATGTTAAGTGTGTTTCTTATGTCTAATTGTTCTTCTCGCTGTTCTTCTTTTTGTTCCTCTTTTCTTTTCATAGAGTCTTTGAATGCAGCATGATAATACTCAAATGATTCTTTTGGGATTCTTTGCTTGATTTTATTATCAGTGATGATCTGTTTAGTATTTTTATTATCTAATTTCTCTTTTTTGAATATGCTATCTGCTATTAGTATTATGAAATCAAATTTTTTTCTCTGAATTGGTTTAAGTCTGTGTTTGATCAGGTCATAATTGAAGTGGTCTAATAACAGGAGAGGTATTGCAGGATATAGTCTTTCATTTTCTTCATTGATTATTTCCAGGATCATATCTTCATTGGTTCCATAAGTAGGAAATTCAAGTTCGAAACCATGTTTTTCCAGATCTTTGATCAGTTTTGCAGATATCATTTGATTTGCCTCTCAAGATGTCTGAATTTTTCATCATGTGCAGATATTATCGCTCCTTCTGCGAGCGCATAATATCTTTTCTTCAATTTATTGAAATCAATGTTTTGGCTTTTCATTATTACCAATATGTCTTGGTAGTCTCTTTCTTCTGCTCTTGATATTTTTGTGATTATTATATCATACCAGTTGAGTATGTAGAGTTTTAGTCTTCCTATTGTTTTTACGTGTTCTGATAATTCTTTCCAATCATCAGGAAGACTTATACCGAGTATGAACTCCCCATAGAAGATGTCAATCCTGACATCTTTCATATACCAGATATTCACAAGCTGCGATCTGCTTTTCTCAGCAAGGCCTGCCATGGTGAACATCCTGTTTATTTTGTCATAACTCGCGTCTGTAAGGAAGTCAATATCTTTTGTGGATTCTTTGATGCCCTTGAGGACCATGGCTGTTCCACCTATTGCAAACAATTCCAGCTCTTCATCAAGGTCTGCTATCAGTTGTAGGAATGTTTCCAGATCAGGCAAATCCGTGATCTTCAGGTTCTTGTATTTATTTTCATACATTTTTATACACTTATTCATACAAATATGTATGAACTACTATTTAAATCTTTCTGTCTGATGGAGCCTAGACAAGGATTATCCTGTTCAGGCTGGTTTATCACTGTACGAGAGAATTCTTAAAATACGGTCAGTGCCAAAAATCATAAGACGATTGCAGGTTATGTAGTATTTGTGCTCATCAACTTCATCAAGCTGGAGGTAGAGGTATTTATCTACTGGTTTTGATCAATATGGACTCGTCGGGACTTCCGTGTGAAAGCATGCTTTGCACTTTCGAACCCGAGGCCTCCCCGTCTTCCGGGCATTGATGTGCCATGCGAACGGGACGCTCTACCGGACTGAGCTACGAGCCCTTTTTTTTTGGGTTTGGTTTGATGTTTTGATTGTGTGTTATTAGAGTATTTTATGGTTACAGCGTCCTGTTGAGCGGAGCGAAATAGGACTGGGTTGCGCGAATCGCAAGACCAGCTGCTGTTTGGTTACAATCCCTTTTCAACATTATCCTGTTTTCATGAACTTCTGGATTCCTTCATGTAAGGCAGACTCAAGTTGTGCTTCGTCTTGTCTTACTTTTTCTGCCCATTCTTCCATATTCTGAAGTGTGGTGTTCATGGCCTGCACTGTGTCGTTCATTTGGTTGGCCATCTCTGCAAGAGGTAATGCTTTTCTTGCGTCGAGTTGAATTGTTGGATTTTTCGTTCCGAATATGCGTTGAAAAACTCCTTGCTTAACACTCGGAGGGTTAATGGCGCGCTTAATTCTTTCTTCTTTTTCTTTGAGCTCACGCATCAGGCTCGGAATTTTTGCTGCTCTTTCTTCAAGTGTATCATAGTCTTTTTCTCTTTTCTCAAATTCATGGATTATGTCATCTGCAGAACTACCTATGACTTTTCTTACGTTTTTACTTCCTATTGCGGATATTACTGTTTTCATGAATTCTTTCCTGTGATTTATGTGGTCTGTAAGTTCATCTTTGCTATACCCGTAGTGTATCATTAAGTCGAGTGTCTCGATGAAGTGTATGCGTGATAAATCTAGTGTTTGCATTAACTTTTTGGTATTTACACTTCTTCCTTGTCTGAAGTCATTTATGATGCTGATTAATGCTTTTTCTGCTTTTTTCTCTTCTCTCTCTTTCTCAAATTCTCTTTTCTGCTCGAGGTCTGAGAGTGTGATGCAGTCTTTTACAGCTTCTGAGAATTCGTTGATTGCTTTTTTGAATTTTGCAGTACTTTCACCTTTGCGAATTTCATCCTCAAGATATTTTGTCCTTTGGCTAAGGTGTGATATCTTTTTTGCCATTCTTTCAAATTCTTGCATATTACTCACCTCTTATTCTGAGATTTTTCATCTTCCGAAGCAGCGTCTCATAACGAAGACCTATTTTTTTTGCGGTTACCGTGATTTTGTTGTTATTTTCTTCAAGAGCCTGCTTTAGGTATTGTCTTTCAAAGTTTTCTTCTGCTTTTTTCAGCGTAACAGATGTTAGGGGTAGCTCGTCAAGGATGTCCTTTGATACATTACCTACATTTTTGTACACTTCTGCTATTCGCGATGGATGTATGATTTGTTTGTAGTGTTCAAGAACATCTTCAACTATATCTCCCACTGCTTTCTGTTTTACTTGATATGGTTTTATCATCTCTTCTCTGATTTGGGATACATTTATTCCTGCATCTTTGACTATGCGGTGTATGCTGCGCCTGTCAACTCCTGCTTTCTTTGCGACTTCGGATATGTTGCCATAGCTGACCCTGAGAAGCTTTCGAAGGAATTGCTGTTTGAATTGCTTCTTAGCGTCTTTGAATTTGATGTTTGTGTTAATTTCGTACGCTGCAAGAGGACTTTTTTCAAGCTTTTCTGATATGTCTTTATTCAGATCTCCGATGCTCACTCCCAGTACAGGCTTTATTGCATCATCCACTATCTGCTCTACACTTTTCTTAGGCATGCAATTGCCTTACTTCTTATTCTTTATAAACCTTATTGGGTAATCGGCACTGTAGCAGAATCTAGTGGTTTAAATATAAGTCCTCCTTGATGGTTTTGTAAGGTAACATCACCAAAAAGGAGGTTGATAATAATGGATGTTATACACTCGACACTTAAAAACT
>JABMQF010000061.1 GCA_013203345.1 Candidatus Woesearchaeota archaeon | reverse complement strand
ATATTTTTTGCGCCGTCGTATTTATCGTCGGATATTGGAATATTTTGCAAAAAATAGCGCAAATAATCTGATATTTTGAGCTGCTGCGGCTCCAGGATTCAAAACTGTTCTACAGAGCCCCCAATTCACAAGCTTTTTAAAGGAGATAGAGGTTCTGGAGCATATATTGTTCTTTACTGAGAACAACACAATCCGAGGAGTGTTGAAATGACCGAAAATATAGGACGTTACGATTTTAAACAGGTAGAAGAAGGAATCATCGAATCATGGGAAAAGAACCAGACTTATCCTGAAATAAAGAAGAAAGGCGAAGGAAAAGAGAAGTTCTTCTTCATACAAGGACCCCCTTATACATCAGGCAGGCTACACATGGGCCATGCGTGGAACAATACCCTGAAAGATCTTGTGTTAAGATACAAACGTATGCGAGGATTTGATGTTTATGATCGAGCAGCATATGATATGCATGGACTGCCAACAGCTCACAAGGTGATGGCAGAACACAACCTCAAAACAAAAGAAGACATCATAAAATTTGGCATGGAAAAATTCATCAAAGAATGCATCAAGTTCTGCGTTGACAAAGCAAAGCTGATGGATAAGGACCTTTGGAGACTTGGAGTGTGGATGGATTTCAAGAATGCAAGATATCCTATAGATAACAGCTACATAGAAGGAGTATGGTTCCTGATAAAGAAAGCGCATGAAAAAGAAAGACTCTATGAAGGTCTAAGGACGATGAGTTGGTGCGCATCATGCCAGACCGCAATGGCAAAACACGAATGCGAATACAAAGAAGTAAAGGAACCTTCAATATTTGTCAAGTTCCCTGTTAAAGGAAAAGAAAAAGAATACTTGCTCATATGGACCACAACACCTTGGACAATAGCATACAATCTCGCTATAATGGTCAACCCTGAAATAGATTATGTCAAGGCGAAAGTAGGTGATGAGATATGGGTCATAGCAAAGCAGCTTGCGGCACCCGTCATACAATCATTCACAGAGCACACACTTGAAATTTTAGAAGAGTTCAAAGGAAGCGCTATCGAAGGACTGGAATACGAACATCCCTGGAACAATAAATGGAATCATTACACTGAAATTAAGGCAAAACATCCTAAAACACACACAATTCTTATGTCAAGCGAATACGTAGATGTAACAGCAGGAACAGGACTTGTGCATTGCGCACCAGGATGCGGACCAGAAGATTATGAAATAGGACACAAGAACAACATACCTGCTTTCAATAACCTGCAAGAAAATGGTGTGTTCCCTGAAGACATGGCAGAATTCTCAGGTCTACGAGCCAAGAAAGATGATGCAAAATTCGTCGAAGCAATGGACAAAGACGGAATACTCATAGCGACAACTGAAGTTGAGCACGATTATGCACATTGTGAAAGATGTCACAACCCTGTTGTGTTCCGAACGACCAAGCAATGGTTCTTCAAAGTGGAGGATCTCAAGGAGAAAATGGTAAAGGCCAATGAAAACATCGGCTGGATACCTGAAGCAGGAAAAAACGCATTCAGATCATGGCTATCAAATCTCCGTGACAATTCAATAACTAAACAAAGATTCTGGGGAACACCTGTACCGATATGGAAGTGTCCTGACTGTAGTAAATACGAAGTTATAGGTTCTGCTCTTGAACTCAAGGAGAAAGCAGGACATTGTCCAGAAAATCTGCACAAGCCATGGATAGATTCTGTTGAACTATCTTGTCAATGCGGCAGCAAGATGAAAAGAATCCCTGATGTTCTTGACGTATGGATAGACGCAGGAACACTATCATGGAACATACTTGATTACCCATCCAACACAGAACTTTACAAGAAGCTATGGCCAGCAGACTTCATACTCGAAGCGAAAGAACAGATAAGAGGATGGTTCAACATGCTCATGGTAACATCAATAATCGCATTTGATGATCCAGTACCATTCCTGAACTGCTACATGCATGGAATGCTGACTGATGTCGAAGGCAAAAAGATGAGCAAATCTATAGGAAATGTATTATCACCATACGAAGTGATAGACAAGTACGGAGTAGATACCCTCAGACTATACACAACAAATGTCAGCGCAGGAGAAGATATGAACTTCAGCTGGGATGAGATAAAACTGAGACATCGAAACTTGTCAATCCTATGGAACATGCACAAGTACCTTATAGAACAAAGCAGGTTGTATGATATCAAACCAAAAGACATCACGTCTTTGGAGCTTGACACACCAGAGAGGTACATCATATCCAAGACACAGTCAACACTTAAGAAAGTGACAGAAGTTATGGATGCGTATAAAATAAATGAAATTCCAACACTCGTCACAGATCTCTTCTTGGAACTCAGCAGGACATACATACAGATGACTAGAGATAAAGCCAACAGCAGTGACGAGAAGGAGAGGGAGGTTGTGCTTAGCACAATACACTATTGTCTGTCTGAGACTGTTAGGATGATGTCACCTTTATGCCCTTTCATGACCGAGCAGATATATCAGAATCTCAAAGAAGAGTTTGGAATGGATGAGATGAGTGTACATGCATGTGAATGGTCGAAAACAGATGAGAGCCAGATAGATTCGGAACTTGAGAACAGATTTGATATTGCCAAAAGCATTATACAATCCATACTCTCTGCAAGAGAGAAAGTCCAAAGAGGGGTAAGATGGCCTGTAGCAGAAGCAATACTAATAGGAAATAAAGAAGAACTTACAACAGTGGTTGAGGAACTCGGTCTAATAATCCAGACTCAGACAAATGTCAAGAAACTCACCCTTATGGACAGCTTTGATAAAGTCACAGTCACGATAAAAGGAGACTTTGGTAAGATGGGCCCTGAATTCGGGGAGAAATCAGGTGTGATAGTCGCAAAAATGATGAGCACAAGTTCTGAATCCATCCTTAATAGCATAGAAGAGAAAGGAGTATTTGCAATTGAGGCAGGAGGAGAAACTTTTGAGCTCAAGAGGCATCACATCATAATAAAGAGAGATGTGCCTGAAGGGTATGTAGAAGGCGAGTTCAGAAACGGTTTTACATATATTGACCTTGCGCAGACTCCTGAACTTGAAGCAGAAGGATATGCTAGAGAAATCTCTAGGAAAGTTCAAGAATTTAGAAAAAACTTAGGATTAAATAAAAAAGATAGAATCAGCTTGGTTTTAGTTACCGACGATAAATTCCAAGAAATACTTAAAATCCAAGAAAACCTCATAAAAAAGAGAACAAATTCAAAAAAACTAGAAATTGTCACAACT
>JABMQF010000060.1 GCA_013203345.1 Candidatus Woesearchaeota archaeon | reverse complement strand
GCTGCAAGCATCATACCATTACTCTCAACACCTCTTAGCTTAGCAGGCTTTAGATTACACACAACCACAACACTCTTACCCAGTATGTTCTCTCGCTGGATGAATGCCTTAAGACCTGCAACAACCTGTCTTGTCTCAGAACCAAGATCTATTTTTAGAACATACAATTTACCTGCATCAGGATGATCTTCAACCGACAAAACTTTCCCTACCTTAAGGTCTAATGGAAATTCATCAAGCTTTTCAACATCTTTCTTATCAGGACTTTCCTTTTTTGACTTACATTCAAATCGACTTTTCAAATCAGCAATCTCCTTATCTTCAAGTTTTCTGAAAAGAACACTTGGTTCATCAATTGTGTGACCAGGTTCAAGATCAAGATACATCTTGTACCCAAGATCGGGGTTTGTCTCAAGATTAAGCTGTTTAAGAATATCAATAGAAGTGAAAGGCAGGAAAGACTCGATAATCACAGCAAGAGTTCTTACAAGATTGCAGCAGACATTCAGCACAGTGCCACACCTTTTCAGACCATCATCACCCTGCTTGATAAGTACCCATGGTGCTTGATCCTGGAAATACTGGTTTCCAAGACGCGAAATACGCATGACTTCCTTTAAAGCATCACGTTCCTGCACTTTATCCATCAACTCGATAAACCGCGTCATCGAAGAGCTAACATCATTGAAAAGTTTATCATCATCCTTATTTAGTTCTGCAGAAGGAATCTGGCTGTTGAAGTAACGTTTAGTGAATGTGAGTGTTCGATTTATAAAATTACCCAGATTCGCGAGAAGCTCATTGTTATTTTTATCCTGGAATTCAGACCAGCTGAAATATGAATCAGAACCTTCAGGCCTATTAGCAATAAGATAATACCGCCAGACATCAGCAGGAATACCACTTCCAACAGCATCATCACCAAACACACCTGTGCCTGCGCTTTTAGAGAACTTACCCCCCTCATAATTCAGATACTCAGTAGAATCAATATGGTACGGCATAGTCCATTTATCTTTTGAACCTATCAATGTTGCTGGAAATATTATTGTGTGAAATGGTATGTTATCTTTAGCCATGAACTGGTACAGATTCACATTATCAGCTTTCCACCATTCTTCCCAATGCTCAGGAAACGCATGCTTTGTTATAGAAATGTATCCTATTGGAGCATCAAACCAGACATAAAATACCTTATCTGTGTAGCCCTCAAGAGGAATAGGGATTCCCCACTTCAGGTCTCGTGAGATACATCTTTTTTTCAGACCTTCCTTAAACCATGCATTAGTCACAGTAACAGAATTCTGAGTCCAAAAACCATTCTTTGCAGAATCCTTTGACCACTTCTCAAGATCAGTGCCAAGAATTGGAAGATCAAGAAACAAATGATTACTTTTTCTAATTTGCGGCTTTGAATCACACAACCTGCAGCGCGGATTAATCAATTCAATAGCATTGAGGAGCTTTCCACAAGACTCACACTGATCACCGCGAGCATCCTCGTAACCACAATGAGGGCAAGTACCGCCTGCAAAACGATCAGCAAGGAACTTATCACACTTAGAGCAGTATGTCTGTTCAAGGATACCACTTTTAATGAAACCATTCTCATTTAATTTTTTGAAAATGGACTGAGTAACTTCAGTATGAGTATCAGTAGAAGTGCGGCCGAACGCGTCAAAAGAACATCCGAACCAATCATAAACATCCTTATGAATCTTGAAATACTTATCACAGATCTGTTGTGGAGTCAAGCCTTCTTCAAGTGCTTTTGTCTCTGTTGCAGTGCCATGCTCATCAGTTCCACCTATAAATAGGGTTTCATAACCTCTTGACTTACAGTATCTTGAGAATACATCAGCGCTGAGCACACAACCTATTATATTACCCAGATGAGGCACATTATTCACATATGGCAGAGCGCTGGTCACCAGTATTTTCTTTGTCATTCTGGCTCTGTGGGGGTTGGGGGGTGGTTATAAATGTTACGGCATCAGGTATGTAATTTACAATGACTGACTTCTTGGTTTGTCTGGCTGCTTGCGCAATACCCTTGCCGCGCTCGCATTGTTGTGGTTTTTGATGTGTTCGCCCAATTGCGTTAGGTTTTTTTCTGTAGGTGGTTTATGCTCGCTAGGCGGCAACGGTAGCGCAAGCAGCGTAATTGCTACAGGG
>JABMQF010000059.1 GCA_013203345.1 Candidatus Woesearchaeota archaeon | reverse complement strand
TTCTCAACTATAATCTTCATTTATATCACCTCGTCGACAGATTGGATTGAACTACTAATCTCTCGACGAGACTTCTATTTATAACATTCGATTTTGAGAGAAGGATTTCATATTAGCCCATTTTCCAGAAACATTTATATACCTTGAAACCTATATATATCTTGCAAACCGGGGTGGATTTGTTGGATGAAACAGGAGATTCTAAAAATTTTGAGCCAGAGTCAAGTGGTGAAGAAGAGTGACTTCAAATAATCCATCCAAGGGTAAGAATATGGATGAAATGCTTGAACAGCTTAGGGCTGAGGTTGAAGAAGAAAGACTGAAGCTTTATCTTGAGCGTTTTGGAGAGGTTTCAGGTGCTCCTGAAAAGACCCTGAGAGATTTCCATAACTGATTTTTTTGATGTTTTTGGCGGATTCTAGTGTTAACTGCGTAACAGTTATATATTCCCCCATTTAAACAATATTTGATGTTAAATATAGATTATACTGAGGATTATAGCTCTAACGATCATTTTGTCAATGATGTAGTAAGTAGATACTTGAAAGATTTAGGTAGATTTCAACTTCTCACTCGAGAAGGAGAAGTTTTCTTCGCAAACACAATCAATTCTGCCAAAAGAGATATTGATAATATGATTCTTTGCACAGGTTATGCCAAAAAACAATTCAGGGATGTTAAACAAAAAGTTTTTTCAGGCACTCAGCGCGCTATACATGTTATGAAATCCAAGGGTGAAGATCATATTGCTAAGTGTTCAGAGGAGGATATGAAAAATAATCTTAATTATTTTGTATCTGGTCTCTACAATGTGCGTGACATTGAGAGTGCTGAAAAATGTTGGAGCAGATTAAAGAATTCACGATTTCATGATTATTTGTTAGAAAGTATTAGAAGCAATTTTACTTACAATTTTAATAAATGGGAAAAAAACAGAGATGTATTCAGCCCTTATAAGACAAAATACCTTTTAGGTTCTGACCCTGTTTCTCCTGAAGTTTTTCACAATCTTGAGGATAGAGTGCACGATGCTGCTTCAGAATTAATCAAAGGCAACCTTAGGCTTGTAGTATATGAAGTAAAAAAGCACTACAATTTTTCTAAAATTGTTCAGTTCATTGATCTTATTCAGGAAGGTAACATGGGACTGATGAAAGCTTCATATCGGTTCAATCCTAATTTTAAGAATCGATTCTCTACTTTTGCTAGTGGCTGGATAAGACAGAGTATTAATAGAGGGAGTCAGAATACAAAAAATACTATCAGACTTCCTGCAAATATTCATTCCACGATTATCAAGATGCAACCTCACATAGGTAATAGCTTCGATAAACTTGATTATTCTGACTGCGTATCTGAACTGGTTAAATTAACAGGTAAGACAAAATCCCAAGTCCTAAATGCTTTGGCTGCGTTGCAAAACTATGGTCTGCTTTCATTAGATTCACATATCGCCGATGACAATTCTTGTACATATATGGATATTACAGCAAATGAATCTTCATCAAATCCTGAAGAAGAGGCACACATATTACGCCGTGACAAACGACTAAAAGAACACATGGCAGTCCTTCCTAAAAAATCAAGAACAATGCTTGATATGCGTTTTAAGAATGATATGACTTTGCAGGAAATTGGTAATGAGTTTGGTGTTTGCAGAGAACGTATAAGACAACTGATAAATAATGATCTGGAAATTCTAAGAGATATGATTGTCAGAGATGCAAGCAGTTACAGCGAACATGCAAACGATTTCTTATGACCTTGGCGTCACAAACTTCTTTCTTATCACTGGCACAACGACAAACGCAAGCACTGCTAGCAATATCGAAAGTGTCCAGAATCCTCTAGGTGCAATCATACCTGCAAAGAAAAGTGTCAATGCAATGAACATTATCCCTGCCAGCGTTCCCGCCAATAGCTTCAGAAGTAGTTCTGGCATAGGCATTGCCTGCCTTATTTGTTTTTTATTTTCTTGTACCATGTTATCAAGTCAAAAAGACAGAATTGATTTATAAACTTTTACTTCATATGCACGTAATAAGTCAGTGGGTCTGATATTAATGAATGTGTGCCGATCCAGCCTTTGCAAAGGTGCTGATTTAGTCTGGCAGATATTGTCCTTTTTCCCTTCCTGACCCAGCACTGTTTGGCTGCCTGCGCAATACCATTGCCGCGCTCGCACTGCTGTGTCATTTGATGTTGTTCGCCCAACTGCGTTAGGTTTTTTCAGTTAGAAGTTTATGCTCGCTAGGCGGCAACGGCGGCGCAGGCAGCGTAATTGCTACAGGGTTTGCTAGAATAAGATTTACCAACAGCACACATAGTATTGACTTATCAATTACATACTCCAGAACACCGTTTCAAGAAAAAGACAACAAAACGTTCATATTCTCTGTCAAGATATTAGTTGTGTGCAGTTATCAATTTTCTTTTCTTTATGTATTCTCTAAAAGCATCTCCCATCCTTTCAACAGCAATAGCGGTTTTCTCATCTTGCATTCCTGAGAATTCATGTTCTGTAAACCCACATGCTTTGCAGAGGAACTTACGATTCTCCCTTCCTTCTGTTGTTGCAATGGTTATGCTTTCATGATGCTTTAAATTTCCGCATTTCGGACATTCATTGTGTTTTATCACGATACCCACCTCCTTGGAATATCTCTTCTGAAAAAATCTGATACTGTGTAATTGTAGATACTGTATATACTATTATGTAGAAAGTCATTTAAAAATGTGTTTACCCTGTTTTTTACAATTTATCGAAATCTACCATGAATTCCTTTTCTTTTATGGTTTCTTTCTTCCTATGCTGGTGCATCTTAGCAGGCTCATTGTGGGTTATATTCATTGTTGAAGCTCCCACTTTCTCCTTTATAACATCATTCCACTGCTTTAACCTTTTTGCTGTCTGTTCATCAGTCCTTATGAAAAGACTTATTCTATCCTGTTTAGCCAGCTTAGCTTCTTTTCTCTGTGATTGTACACGCCTCATCAACTCGCGGGCATATCCTTCTGCTTCAAGTTCAGGAG
>JABMQF010000058.1 GCA_013203345.1 Candidatus Woesearchaeota archaeon | reverse complement strand
CAGGCGCATCATTAACACCATCACCAGTCATGGCAACTATATTACCCGTCTTCTGAAGGGTATCCACTATCCTCAACTTATGCGCAGGCGTGACCCTTGCGTATACAGTTATCTTATCTATCTTCTTGATGAAATCAGCCTCACTCAACTGGTCCAGCTCAGCACCAGACAATGCGTAAGTATACTCAGTGAAAATCCCGAGCTCACTGGCAATAGCCTTAGCAGTGATTTCATTATCACCTGTTATCATCACCACCTTTATCCCTGCAGACTTACACTGCGCTATAGATTCCTTTACACCAGGAGCAGGAGGATCCCTGATAGAGACCAGCCCTACAAATATTAAACCGGACTCCACATTCTTGATGTCAAAAGAACCCTTATGCGGCTTGAACGCCAAGCTTAACACCCGCAGACCCTTCTCAGCATAGCCCTGGTTCTTATCAAGGAAAATCTTCCTCGACGCCTGAGTCATCTTCTTCACAGAACCGTTGCAGAGGTAGAACGCAGACCTCTTAAGTATAGACTCTAGAGCGCCTTTGGCGAAGACAAAATGCTTACCCTCATACATATGCACAGCACTCATACACTTCCTGTCAGGATCAAAAGGATGCTCTGTTTTTCTGGGAAATTTCTGGTGATAAGCAGCTCTATGGATGTTAGCTTTCCTTGACAAAGTTATCAAAGCACCTTCTGTCGCCTCACCATCCACCTCCCAGTTGTTCTCAGTATGTTTTATATCAGAATTGTTGCAGAGCACACCTATTTCAAGGAGTCGCTGTATAGTCTTGTGCTTCGACACATCAATTTTCTTCTCATCCAACAAGAACAGCCCATCAGGCGAATAGCCTTCACCAGTCACCTTGAGCTCAACATCAGAAGTAAATATGTTCTCAACAACCATCTTGTTCTGCGTAAGCGTACCTGTCTTGTCAGTGCATATCACAGTGCACGTGCCAAGAGTCTCAACAGCAGGAAGCCTCTTCACTATGGCGTTCTTCTTAGCCATATTCTTCATCCCTGTTGCCAACGTAACCGCTACAACAGTCGGCAGGCTCTCAGGGATGCCAGACACAAGCATCGCCATAGAGAATATCAGCATAACAGACCAAGGCTCCCCATGCCATGTGCCGATGAAGAACACAGCTATCGCGAGTATGAACGCGATGAAAGAAAGTTGCTTGGAAAGCTTGTCAAGCCGTTTCTGCAGAGGTGTCTTCTCCTCCTTTATCCCCTTGATCATAGAATCTATCTTACCTATCTCAGTATCAGCACCAATGCTTACAACAACAGCAAGAGCATCACCATTAGTAACACTCGTCCCGGAGAATAACATATTCACCTGCTGCGCAAGAGGGACAGTCCCTTTCAGCTCAGTCACAGACTTCTGCACAGACAATGACTCGCCAGTCAATGCAGATTCGTCCACCTTCAGTCCATTCGCCTCGATGATGCGAGCATCAGCACCAACTATCTGACCCCTCTTCAGGACAATAATGTCTCCCACCGTGATGTCTTTGGAAAGAATCTGTATGCGTTTATCATTCCTCAACACAGTAGACTGGCTGGAAGTCATCTTTATCAAGGCATCCATATCCTTAGACGCCTTGAACTCCTCGAAAAAACTTATCAGAATAATTATACATATGATGACAGATATCACGTAGAACTCCAGACTATGCCCTATGAAAAGCGAGATCGCAGCAGCGGCAAGAAGGACCCAGATAATGAACGCCTTGAACTGCCTTAAAAATATCTTCAACCAAGTATCTTTCTTAGCCTTCTTGAGCTCATTCGGACCATTCTGTTTCAACCGCTTCTCAGCCTCAGCAGTGCTAAGGCCTTTCTCAGATGAATCTAAATCAGAAAGGACAGACTGCACAGGTTTAGAATACCAAACGACAACACCTTCTGACATGATACACCTCTTTTAACAAAAAACAATTAATTATTGAATATATAAAAATATATATCTCCATAACTTACAAAACTATATTAATTTTTCGTAATAAGGCAAGCAACTCTCCTGTCAAAACAGATAGATCAGTCTTCTGTTAGTCATCCACAAACACCACCCACAAACACCACACTATGAAACTGTTGACTGACAAGGGAACATAACCCTGACAGGTGAATTCAAATTTTATCGGATGTTACATCGCTATTAAAACAGGTTATCCATATGTAATTTGGAAAAGAAACAAATCTGGCTTGACAAAACAGCGAATCAGGCGTTTCAAACCGTTAACTCTTTTTATGCTCTTTGACCATACTAATAGCGCCAAAGAATGCAGATATTCAAATCTATAAATCATCTCCATCAGTCAAGTTTACTATAATTTTTCTCTCTTGTTCAAGGTATTCAGTAAGAGTAATTTTACCAGTTATGTATCTGAACTGCAATTCTTTAAGGTGATCTCCACTCACATCTTCCGAGCTGATTAAGATGACAGGTTCAGCAGTGACCGCACCAATAGGCTCCTTATTGAGATAATCTTTTCCTATAGACATGGCAATCACCCCTACCACAATTGAAATTACTATAAGCGTAATGCTCATCGTCATAGGAGCAAAAGCACGCTTATCCATGCTGCTCATACCTCTTCTGCAGCAGCAAAGCATACGTGAACAGGAAGATGATGACCATCTCAATCAGCGGGAAAATCAACGAAGATACATGAAGATATCCCTCACTTGCGATTATAGTGAGAGATTCCTCAACAACATAGAAGAGGACTGCGCAGAACACGATCTTCCATGGCTTCATGTAAAATTTCTTGCCTGCGGGCTGTCTGAATAATCTTAGGAATAGGGCAATCACTATGAACACCAAGACCATATTGTAATATGGCGCAACAATTCCAAAACATAAACCTAGTGACATTTTGATCCTGCCTTATTCAGTTGTATTTGATGTAATATTGCGATAATCAGAATAACAAGTATTAATGTCGGAACTATATGAGTGAGGTAGGGTGATGAAAAAATACTAAATGCTCTTAGTGCGCCAAGGATCTGCTGAACTGCGAACAGTAACAGCGCGAACATCAATAATTTCCAGGATCCGTATTCATATTTTTTTGATGCCCTGAATAGGAATATCGCTATTATTCCAGCAAGTAAAGAAAAAACGATATTTGCGATTTTCAGAACACCTTCAATATATTCAACCATGATATATATAGTAATTCATTCGACAATTTATAAAGTTTTTGTTTATGCTGCTGATATGAAACCCAAAAAAAAATAATGTCAGAATCATGCCCTCTGCAGTCACAAGTATATACACTTTTAATTACGTGTCGACAGCATTATATTAGTGAATGCGGGTTTGACATCTTCTGTCAAGTTAAAGTCTCGCATCAACAACAGCTAAAACATAAAAAAAAATATAACAATTCAATAGATGTTTTCCTGAAAGATATTCGCAAGAAACCGGACACATGGCCAAGTACGTCACGCCCAGTTCTGAAGAAGGCCTGATTGTCAAAAGCAGCATGTGAACTCAATATCATTTCCTGGCAGGATTGCCGATTCTTCTTCTTACTGATTTGAACAATTCCATGAAGACCACTGTCGAGAATGCTGCTGGCAGACAAATAATCCAGTCTTTCAGGCCAAGAGTTGTAAGCTCAAATACTCCTTGCAGGAAAGGAACATACATAACGACCAATGTTACAACAGCTATAATCATCACGGCAAGCACCAACAGCTTGTTTGTCAGTATACCCACCTTGAGGATGGATTCATCCAGCGACCTGAAAGCAAACGGAAGAAATAATATCATGCTTACAATAGTTGCAAAAACCATTGTCCTTGCCTTCTCAATGCCGACTGTCGGGTGGAATAGCAGAAATATGGTAAACGCCACTGCCGCCATAAATGCGGCCATAGAAAAAATCAGAAACGCGTTTCTTCTGGTCAGGATGCTTCTCTCCCTTCTCGGAGGTCTCTGCATTGTCCCTTTCCTGGCAGAATCCAACCCCAGGGCTATGGCAGGCATCTCCTCATCAAATGTGTTTATGAACAGGATCTGCAATGCCAGCAACGGAAGGAACTCAAAACCAAGCAGGAACGTGCCCAAAGCTATGAGAATCACTTCTGTGAAGTTCCTTGAAATCAGGTAGCAGGTGAATTTCTCTATGTTTTCATATATTGTCCTGCCACCCTTCACAGCCTCTACTATAGTCGCAAAATTGTCGTCAAGCAGGACCATATCGCTCGCTTCTTTTGTCACATCAGTCCCTTTGATACCCATCGCAATGCCTATATCAGCATTCTTCAATGCAGGAGCATCATTGACACCATCACCAGTCATCGCCACTATATGGCCTTTTTTCTTCAATGCCCTGACTATCCTGAGTTTCTGTTCAGGCAGTGTCCTTGCATATATGACTATATCATCGACAATGCTTTCGAACTCATCATCATCCAGCGCTTCCAGCTCGCTTCCAGTCACAACACCATCTTCAACTATCTTCTTGAGCTTTTCAGTGTTTGCATGGATAGTCCTGTTCTCGTCAAACAATCCTATATCTTTTGCTATCGCTTTCGCTGTCTCTTTGTTGTCCCCTGTTATCATAACAACCTTTATCCCTGCATTTTTACAGGTCTCTATTGCCTCTTTCACCTCTTCTCTTGGAGGGTCCTTCATGGCAACCAATCCCAAAAACACAAGGTCTTTTTCAAAGTCATCATTATCTGAAGGTTTGGGTGATGTCTTGTAAGCGATGCCGAGCACACGGAAAGCAGAACCTGCAAGCCCATGAATGGTCTCCAACATCCTTTCTGCTTCCTTTTTGTTAAGCTTCACCACCTTGCCTTTCTTATTGATGAACCTGCATTTCTCAAGAAGAATCTCTGGCGCGCCTTTGGTGAATACCATGCTCTCTTTGCCTTTTTTGTACAATGTTGTCATCAGCTTCCTTTCAGAAGTGAATGTTATCTCCTCTATCCTCTTGTACTCATCCTCCAAATCGTCTTTCCACAGATCTGCTTTTGCAGCAGATACTACTAATGCAGCTTCCGTCGGGTCACCTATTACCTCCCACTCACCACCCCTTTCTTGAAGGACTGCATTGTTGCAGAGGGTGGCAGCCTTCAGCAACAGCTTCAGGTTCACCTCATTTTCCAGATTGATTTTCTTATCATCAACCATGAAATCCCCTTTAGGGTTATAACCAACTCCTGTCACGTCAAAGAACCTGTCATCTACAAATATCCTCTCCACAGTCATCTCGTTCTTTGTCAGCGTACCTGTCTTGTCAGTGCAAATCACAGTAGTCGAACCAAGAGTCTCAACAGCAAGCATCTTCCTTATTATTGCATTATGCTTTGCCATCCGGTGCATACCCATAGACAATGTCAAGGTGAGTGTCAAAGGAAGGCCTTCAGGGATGGCAGCGACTGCCAAAGCCAAAGCAACTATCAACATGCCTGCCAAGGGCGCTCCTTTGAAGATACCTAAAATAAATATAATTAAACAAGCAATCAGGGCAACAAACGCCAAGGTCTTTCCCAGACTCTTGATCTTAATCTGCAGAGGTGTCGGTTCCTCCACATCCTGTATCATCTCTGCAATCTTTCCAAGTTTCGTGTGCATTCCAGTAGCGACAACCCTTGCCTTGCATCTTCCATGGACAATCTGCGTCCCTGCAAATATCATACCCTCTGCGGATTTCTCTACTGCATCACTTTCACCAGTCAATGCAGCTTCATCAACTCTCAGACCTGCAAGTTCAATAATCTCAGCATCCGCAGAAATCCTATCCCCAGTCTCCAAGACCAACAAGTCACCAGGCACGACCTCCCTGCTCAAAATCTTCCTTATCTTACCCTCCCTTACGACTTTGGTTGTCGGTTGGACGATTTTTTTCAGGGCGTCCATAGCCCTTTCCGCCTTATATTCCTGAATGAATCCGAGAATGATGATAAAGAATATGATAAATGATATGACCCAGAAATTGATCATCTCACCTATAAATGCAGATATGCCTGCAGCAGCAAGCAGAACCCAGACCATGAAGTTGACCAGTTGCCTGGACAGGACATTCAACCAAGTAGTCTTCCTCTTTTCTTTGAGCTCATTATACCCATATTTCTCTATTAACTTCTTTGCTTCCTGCTCTGATAAACCCTTCTTTTCTGGTGACATCATAGGTATATCCAGATGTTTGAGTATAAAAAGATATCTTCAATTTTTTATGATAGACAATCATCATCACTACTTTTCAGCATATTCGGATATCATAAAAATCCGTCGCGAGTGCCACACCCCTATCTGAAAGTAGGGGCATCATAAAAATCGTCCGAAAGTATCCT
>JABMQF010000057.1 GCA_013203345.1 Candidatus Woesearchaeota archaeon | reverse complement strand
CAGTTTCTTCTTTATTTCCTACTTCCATATCTTGTTTTATTTCTTCTTTTTCCATTCTTTATCGCCTCTCGAGGAGTCTTTTCTTGATTTTGTTGCTGTATTTGTGAGCTTCATGGATTGGTTCTGGTAGTTTATGATTTTTGACACTGGCTTTCTTCACTAAATCAGTTGCAGTCCGAAGTGAGACTCTGTGTCCGGGACTCACATAGATTGGATTTGAGTGTTCTTTTATTTTCAGCACAGCAGCTCTTTTCTCTCCTTCAACAACTATTTTTCCTTTTTCTTCTTCACCCATTACCAGTTTCTTAGCGACTCCTATTGTTGGCATATCTAGTATTATTCCAAGATGGCTTGCCATGCCCATCTTTCTTGGATGTAGTATGCCATTTGCAGGAACCATCATAATGTCTGGTTTTTGTTTGAGTTTTATGACTGCTTCAACAACTGCTGGGCTCTCGCGGTAGCTCAGGAATCCTGGCATATATGGTAGGGGTGCATCGACGATTGCATACTTCTTCTCTACGACTTCAAGTGTCTCACAATCAAGGACTGCTATTGCTGATATTATCTTACCATTCATGAATGCTTGGTCGCACCCGCCTATATATTTGATATCATCAAAATCATCTTTCACTACTACCTTCTTGGCGAGTTTGATTTGTTCTTTCTTAAGTTCAATTATATTCATGTCGTATACCTTTTTTATGGTCGTTTTTCGTAGCACGAGCTTTATATTTTTTTCTGTCCTATCCCATTATATGAGGGTGCTTCTTTATCATTTTCCTCAGTATTATCGGGAACATCAGTGTCGTGATGATTGTCATGATTAAGATGGCAGAGTACAGCATAGGAGTTAGCAGGCCTGCCCTAAGTGCTAGAAGGGCTATGACTAGCTCAACAGCACCTCTTGAGTTCATTGCCCAGCCGATAAGGTGAAGCTGTTTCCAGCTTAATTTGGAGAATGGCTTTGTGAGTAATACTCCAAGCAGTTTCCCTGCGATGGCAGTTATAGTGATTATTATTATGATTGGGATGCTAAGAGCTATGTTACTGAAATTAAAGTTCATACCTATGCCTATGAAAAAGAATGGAATGATGAATGCTAGCGACATAATCTCAAAGTGCTTTCTTATGTTCATCTCCTCTCTCTTTTTAAGACTTAGTTGTATTATGACGCCTGCTGCGAAGGCAGCTATTATGCTGCCAGTCATTGTCCCTGTTATCAGCATACCGCCTATTGCAAATAGCAGACAGAGGAGAAGGACTGTTGTGAAAAGGCTGACTTCTTTTATCTCTCCTTCTTCCCTTTCTTCAAATCTGATTAGTCTTGGCAATAGCTTGAATGTCAGTGCGATGATTACTATGAATACTATTATCTCAATAGGAGAATATGCTATATTTTTTGTTATTATCTCATGACCTGTCGCTGCTGTAAGGATGATGAACATTAGGAGTCCAAGAACGTCATCAATGATTCCTGCACCAAGCATTGTTGCGCCTATTTTTGTGTTCAGTTTCTTAAGTTCTATGAGTATCCTTGCTTTTGTACCTTCTGATGTTATGCTCATACAGACACCGACTATGAGTGAGTGTACATTTCCGAAACCGATGAGTTTCATCATGATGAATCCGAGTATGAATGGGACAAGACTGCCAAAAACACCTATGAGGATTATATCCTTCCTCGCTCCGTACATCTTGTTCCAGCTTACTCCCAGACCTGCAAGGAATAGCAGGAAGATTATACCTAAGTCTGCAAGCTGTTGGATTATCCCTGAATTGGTACCTATTATTGTGTTGCGTATTATTGGGATTCCTATGATTATTCCTGCGAATATCTGGCCTAGTACGAGAGGCATCTTAAGTCTGTATGCTATCTCTGAGAATATGAATGCCAGGAAAAGGCACACTGTTATTGTTATAAGGAAGTTCATATTACCTCTTTTTTTAAGTGTTATTCTCTTTCCTTTATTTAAATAAGTTGCGCATTTAAAACTATATTGAAGCAATATTCTTCCTGAGCAGTATCTTTGTTCAGAATTCTATTTGTGATGTTGCCAGCACAGATGCATTGCCTGTCTTGTTGAACTGATTGACTTCTTTAAAGACTTGCAACAGCTTATCATTGACATCATCTTCATTCACAAGGATTGTTTCGATAGCAGGAGGGGTTTTATCTGCCACGTAATACTTTTCTTCCTTGTATTTCTCTTCGCTCAATGCCTTGGTTTTTGTGACAAATTTGTTGAGCATCCTTTCCGGTTTGTCAAGCCTGACTCTCTTGTTGATAGTAATTTTCTTTCCATTCGCATCTACTTGCAGTTCAAAGTAGACGTAGCCGTCCTTGATGTCTTGCACGACATCTCCGCTGTTTGGTTTCCTTTGGGCATTTAAGAATCTCAGTTCAAGTTTTCCGCTCACGAAAAACACCTCCGTATTATGTGGGTTTGATATTGTTTATTTAAGTATTTTTATTTTTCCACTATTCTCTATGATATCTCCTGCTTTTATGAGTTTATTTACTATTTCTTCTCCGAACTTGTCTATCATCGCAATCGATTCAGCTTCTCCGCCTTCATTTTCTATATATTGGTGGATTTTATCTGTTTTTTCTTGCTTATTGGAAGATTCATCAATATTTTCCAGGTACTCTCTTACAGCTTTTATATGCTTGCACAACCCTTTTCTTCTTAGTTCTCTAAATTTATATGTTGGGCAGTCGCACCAGGGCTTGTCAGGTTCAACTGTGTAGAATGTGCCTTTCTCAGAAGAGCTTTCTATCTCGTACACATCATCATTTTTCCTTATTATCATTTCCCATCAGCCTTTGGATATTGTCGTGGAGTGCTTTTACCCTTTCTCCTGCATCTGGACCTATCCTTTCTGTGAACCTTTTGATGGCCTGTTCAGGTGTGAGTCTTTCAGCTCCATAGTGCAGGACATCTGCGTATGTGATTATCTTCTCTTCCACACTCTCTGGCACAAAGTCCTTCTCAGGAAGAGGTAGCTGTCTCTCGACAATATCTTCTTTGGGTATCCCTGCTCCGAGGTGCCTTTCGCACACCCTTGCGTACCTTTCATCAATGCCTTCCTGTCTCAGTATTTCAGCGCCCGCTATTCCGTGCAGTATGTCATCCTTGCCTGGAGGGTGCCTGAACCGTCCTATGTCGTGGAGTATCGTCGCTGTTCGGATGAATTCTTTGTCCACAGGAGTTCCATTAACCTCTATCCTGCGAGCTACCTCCATCGCGAGCTCCTGCACTAGTTTGGCATGATGCAGGACATTATCAAAAGCGTTTTCGCTGCTGGAATGTTTTTTCAGAATCCGTATACAGTCCTGTTCATTCATTTGAAGGACCTCTTGAAAAAAAGGTCGGGCCTCTCATTTTGCTGCTTTTTTGGGGGGGTGGTTTAAAGAAGTTAGGTTAAATGAGAAGCCCGAGAGCATCAACCTGACTTGTTGATCTCACTTATCCACATGAGACCAATCTTCTTCAGTGAGTTGTTGAACTTGTCTGATATGAGATATTTCTTCTTGTACATGTCATAGTCTATCAGTCCCATGGATCGCATAGGGGTGAGTATTCGGTCATAGAACTGCCTTTTGTTGTAGGATATCTTGACTTTTTTTAACCTTTTTACGGGTCCTAAATTTTCTATTATATCCATGACTGTTCCTTCATGCAATCTGTTTGCAAAGAGGGACATCTCAGTTTTACCAAGGGTTCCTTCGTTCTGTTTGAATTCATCAACCAGCAGCCTTCCGACTATAACTTGCTGTTCAGTTGCAAACACCACCTCGAAAATGTCTTCTGGCAGATGGAATTGGTCGAATAATATTACCATTTTCTGACCCTATTTTACTTAGTGAATTCTATAATTATAACTAATATATAAATGTTATGCTTTTTACTATTAGTATAGTTTTTAGTATACTTAGATTAGTTGAATAAATCATGGTCAAACAGCTATTTCTGGCTTTATCTGCAGTATCAGCGGTTTAGACCTAAGAATTCAGATATTCTATCTTTATACAATTTTGTGGTCTTAATTTCCCAATCAGCTGGAAAATGCTTGTAATAATTCTGCCAGGAATATCTTTCATCAAGGAATACTATTATCCCTCTGTCTTCCTCACTTCGGATACATCTTCCTGCGCTCTGTAGGCATTTAGAGAATGCTGGGCCTACATATCCGTAATCCCATCCTTTATTGAACTTATCATCATAGTATTTGATGAGCTCCTTTGTTTCTAGGCTGGGTCGCTGAAGGGGTAGACCGACGATGACAACACACTTTAGGAGATCGCCAGGTAAATCAACTCCTTCTCCGAAACTACCTGCCATAACACCCATCAGAACAGCTCCTGTTTTTTTGTATGATTTAAATTTTTCAAGGAATACTGACTTCTCTTCCTTGCTCATTTCCGAGACTTCCAGGAATGTAGTCTTTCTCGAGAGTGACGAGAATTGACGGTATACTTCATCTCTTAAGTAATAGCTCGGGAAGAATACTGCGGAGTTTCCATCTACAAGATTGGTGATTTCAGAGCATATCTCGGCTATTCGATTGTATTGTTTAGGATTTCTCATGGAGAATTTTGTAGTGGTTTCAGGAACGATCATACTTAGTCTATTTTTTTCTGGGAATGGGCTAGGGTATCTCTTTTGTATGGTATTATCTGGAAAACCTAGTATGTCTTTGTACATTGAGGTTGGTGTGAGGGTTCCTGACATTATGATTGTTGAGTGGCATTCTGATATGGTTATTCCTGAACTTATACTTGGGTCCAGGCAATGGTGCTTTAACGCGACCACACTTTCTCTTCGCGTTTTTGTTTGAGATATGATCTTCGCGTATCCTTTGTCTGCTGATTGCCACTCTTCCAGGAAAGATGATATTCCTCCTAATGATGATTGCTTCTCTTTTTGTTTTACTTCTTGTGCAGCAAGATCTATATCTGCGATTATCTCGTCGTAGTCACCTATCTTTTCAATCATTTCTATGAATTCGGCCTTTTCTACAGTTTTCTCATCACCATCATTCAGTCCATTTGATAGTTCATTGAGCACATCCTGTATTGCAACTAGAGTCGGTAGTATGCGATGGTCTTTGATGTTTTTCGCTTCATTGACCCCTCTCTTTATCATGTAGTTTGAGAGCTGGGTTGTCATTAGGTTTCGTATCCTATCTGGGAGGTTATGGCCTTCATCAGTTATGACTATGCAGTCCTTAAGAGATAATTGCAGCCTGTTGAGGAAAGCATCTCTTATCCGGGGATTGTAGATATAGTAGTAGTCTGCAACAATTACTGTCGCTTCTTTTGCAAGTTCTGAAGCGAGCTCGTAAGCGCATAGATCATCATTACCGCAGAGATCTGTGAAACGTTCGATGTGACAGGGATTTTCTTTTCGTAATCCTTCGAGTGCAAGTTTTGATTCTGTAGTTAGTTTGGTTCCTTTCTTTGTGTTAGTGAACATTTCGCAAAGATTATCTTCCCTTTGTTTTTTGCAGTACTCATAGAATTCATTACTCATCATCTTATCTGTGTGAGGTACTGTGCACATCCATTTCTTACCTATCATGTCTACTGCGATGAAATCAACATCGTGCTTCTTCTTGATATCTTTAAGTGTCTCTATTGCTATTATGTGCTGTGTGTGTCTGGAGGTCAGGAAGAAAACTTTTTTCTTGTTATCTAGTGCATATTTTAATGCAGGTCCTAGTGTGGCGGCAGTCTTTCCAAGTCCTGTTGGTGCGTGAACCACTACATTTTTTCTTTCAGATATGGCTTTAGCTACTTCGAGTATAAGCTCGTTCTGCACAGGTCTTAACTTATCGTAAGGGAACAGGTATTTATCTTCATTGCTCTGGTTTTCAGTCATGTGTAACTAAAAATTCTTTAGTGTTTTATATAACTTGTCCTACTAGTTGTAGTATTGTTCGTAGATTTTCTCGACGGTAAGGGGTGTTTATCTTGATCGATGAGGGGTAGGGAATAGAAAGTTTTATAAACAACCTTTTTTCTGTATATGTTATTAGCTATATGACGTAATATCTATATTTCAGTCAATATTGGGGGTATATCTTAATGAAGAAAGAACTGAAGAGAAAGAATGTTTTCAACATTTTTTTCAGGGAGAAGCCGACTATGATGTTAGTCGCACTTAATGCTGCTAAGTCAGATATATATGCTTCTTCACTTGCAAAACAGATTGACTGTACATATTCTCATGTTGTCAAGATATTGCAGGAGATGTCTGATGCTGGTCTGATAATCTTTGAAAAGCAGGGGCGTCTGAAACTGTTGACATTGACAAAACGGGGTGAAGAGATTGCAGAACATATGGAAAAGATAAGAAGTCTTCTTTGATAATTTTTTTTTGGTGATTATTTTCTTGTTGTTTTATTACAACTTAGGTATACCTCGCTGCTCTGCAGCGGTTGGGATAGCGATTTTAGGATTTTCGCTTTATTAAGACTATTAGAATATAGAAAAAAGAAGATAAAAAAATATTTTTGACTTTCTTATTCAAGGTATGTACTTGCCTTGCTTGGATCGTACTTCCAGGACACATCAAGTTTTCCTGTCCGTTTGTAGTACTTAACCAGTCTATTGATCTTGGAATCTGTCAATTGCAGTCCTCTAAATGCAGGCATATCTTGTTTGTTATCTTCAAGATGTTTCCTGACAAGTGCTGCCTTCTTGATGAGCGCCCTTAGATCTTCAGGAACCTGTGGTGCGAGTTTTTTCTCAATGATTATCGCAGTTATTCTCTTTCCTGAGAGTGTTTTGACATCAGGTATACCATATGTGTCTCTAAGATGCAGACCTATCTGGCTGGCAGTCTTTCCGTCTTTTGCCATCTTTCCAACAAGTAGTTCTACTTCTTTGGGTTTATACCTTATCCATGAAGGTACTGTCTTTTTCAAAGGCCTTTTTGAGCCACTAACTCCTTTATCTCTTGAATGCATACGTGCCATTGTATTTACCTCGTAGTTCGAGAAATGAGAATGTTTGTTCTCCAGCATAAACAAGCCCGAAGACCGATTTACCTCTCGATTACATATAGGAGAAATCGATGGTTTATAAATGTTTTCCTGCCTCTTATATGCTGGGTCTATGGGTGCTGCTTTGTCAATGAGATTGTGCTGAGCCAGCCTTTGCAAGAAAGCTTTTTGACTAAATTTTGTTGTCGAAGGCCTTTTTCCTATCAATTCCTTAAAGGGAAATATACTAAGTTAAAGCTGACTTCGTGGTATGGGGTGGCTGGTGCGTGGTTTTATTGGCTGCCTGCGCAATACCAATGCCGCGCTCGCACTGCTGTGTTGCTTTATGATGTTCCCAAGGAGTAAGTCATGCACGTAGGATTCTAATGGCTCGCTAGGCGGCAACGGTGGCCCAGGCAGCTTG
>JABMQF010000056.1 GCA_013203345.1 Candidatus Woesearchaeota archaeon | reverse complement strand
GGTGAAATTTTTGGCATCCTAAAAATCCGCTTTCAAAAGAAATTGCCAGTAGGGCAATTTCTGCGGATTTTTATGATGATGATTCTTCTTTCTTGAGGCCTTTCCGTTCTCTGATCTGGTTCACAACTTTTTGTTGGATCTCTGTAGGCATTCTCTCGAAATTCTGGTCCACAAGTGATGAACTACCTCTTCCTCCTGTTCCAGATCTTAAGTCATTTGAAAGACCAAACATCTCACCAACAGGCATTTTACCCAGCACAGTCACTGAATCCCCTTCTTGTGTCATGTCAAGTAGCTGACCTCTCTTGTTGCTTATCAGCTTGGAAATCTCACCCATGTACTCTGAAGGAGCCTCGAATCTTAATGTCTGTACAGGCTCGAATAGTATAGGTGTTGCCAGACTCATAGCACCCCTTATACCTTCTCTTACAGCGGGGTATATCTGTGCAGGACCCCTGTGGATTGTATCCTCGTGAAGTTTACAGTCCAAAAGTTTTACTTTGACACCCATACATGGTTCTCTTGCAAGAGGACCTGCATTCATGACATTTTCGAACATGTCCATTATAAGCTCAACAATCTCGTGCAGGTATACAATACCTCTTGTCTCATCAACAAGTATGTTTCCATTGAACACTTCAATGATTTTTTTAGATATCTTAGTGTCATAACCCAGTTCAGCAAACTTGCTGAAAACTTCTGTGTTTTTCTTCTTTAGACGCATCTCAGGGATTTCACCTTTCTTAATCGCTTCAGAGATCTCAACCTCAAGCGGCTCGACCCGGAAGTAAAGCTTGTTGTGCTTGTTAGGTGATTTACCCTCTGCCTGATCAGTTGATGGTTTTGTGATGGTTTCCCTGTAGACAACAATAGGTGGTGAGGTCTTAATATCAACACCTTTTTCCTTGACAATCCTGTTCTCAATGACTTCAAGATGCAGTTCACCCATACCATGCATAAGTTGTTCTCCTGTTTTATCATTTATCTCTATCTTTATGGATGGGTCCTCCTTGCTGATAATTTTAAGTGTTTCAATAAGCTTAGGAAGATCTGCAGGGTTCTTGGCCTCAATAGCCTTTGTAATTACTGGTTCGAATATATGAGATATCTTCTCGAAAGGCTCGCTAGGGGTCTCTGTAATTGTCTCACCTGGTGCTGACTTTATTCCGCCAATAGCCACAATATTACCACAAGGCACATTGTCGATAATCTCTCTTTTGGCACCGTTCATAACAAATACCTGCTGTATTCTCGCATCTGTCTTTGCCATGTTGAGGTGAGCTTGCATACCTTTTTTGATTGTTCCTGAGAATAATCTTCCTGTTGATATCTCTCCTGCTTGCGGATCAACGGTAGTCTTTGTGATGACAAAATACATTTTACCTAAAGGATCACATTTTTGAAGACTTTTACCATCAAGGCTCTCTAGGTCACCATGCCATAGCTTAGGGATTCTATAATTCTGAGCAACAACAGGGTCAGGTAGATGTTCAATAACTGCGTTGAGCATGACTTTGTGGATAGGTGCTTTATCGCGAAGTTCTTTCCAAGTGTCATTCTCATATGCTTCAATAATTTCTTTGAATGTAACATTATTCGCTTTCATATAAGGAATAGACAATCCCCAGTTATGGAAAGCTGAACCAAAACATACACTTCCGTCTTGGACATTAACCTGCCATTTTTCACCATAACCTTTCTCAGCAATCTGCATTATCAGTTTGTTCACATGCTTGATTATCTTGACAAACCTTTCCTGCATCATCTCAGGGGTGAGCTGAAGCTCCTTGATCAGTCTATCAACCTTGTTGATGAAAAGAATCGGTTTAACACGTTCCTTAAGTGCCTGTCTAAGAACTGTCTCTGTCTGAGGCATCACACCTTCAGAAGCACAGCATAATACTATCGCACCGTCAACAGCTCTCATAGCTCTTGTGACGTCACCGCCGAAGTCGACGTGACCTGGAGTATCAATGAGATTGATCAAGTAAGGTGTATCCTTGAACTCATGAACCATAGATACTGAAGCAGAATCGATAGTGATTCCTCTTTCTTGCTCATCTTCATGGAAATCCATCACACATGCTTTACCTGCAAGATCTTCAGACATCATCCCAGCTCCTGCAAGCAGGTTATCAGAGAAAGTAGTTTTACCGTGATCAATGTGCGCACAGATAGCGATGTTCCTTATCCTGTCAGGATATTTCATCGCTTCCATTACTTTTTCAACCATCTTAACCATATGTATCACCTTTTGTATGTTAGATAATCAGTGCATTATATTCCATCGAGCAATGTCATAATCAAAAAGCTCATTTTCCTTGAACCAGAGGTTCACTTCATTCTCTGCTTCGGCTTTGGTCCCTGAAGCATGTATTAGGTTTCTCACAGGCCTCTGTTTCTTGTCAGCAAGTTCATACGAGTCTGTGGTAAAGTCTCCTCTTATAGTTCCTGGAGGTGCGTTTTTTGCGCTCGCGGTTCCGACAAGCTTCCTGCCTATCTCAATCGCGTGAGGGCCTTCCCACACCATGGCCACGACAGGGCCTTCTGTGATGTAGTCCTTAAGCCAGGCGTTTATCTTTGTGCAGATCTCTTCGTCATTCTCCTTGAGCTCAATGCCTTTGGCTTTCCATGCATTCCTGGTCACAGAGGCAGTGTTGCTGACCCACTCGTCAGACATAGGGTAGTGCTTTGAAGCAAGCTCCTTATCTGCCTGGACCATCTTGATTGCAGCAATCCTAAGCCCGCGCTGCTCAAACCTCTTTATTATCTCCCCAATGAGGCCGCGCTGGACACCGTCATGCTTCACTGCTATGAATGTTTTTTCGACGAATTCTTTCATTGATGTTCACCCTCTTTATTCCTTGTTTCTTACTACCCTTGATTCTTTTGTCCACTGATGCTCCCTTGGTTTTCTCTTGAGCTTCATTTGATTCTTCTCACATTTGGTAGAGCAAAAAAAGAAAGATTTTCCGTCTGACTTGATGAACATCGTGCCAGTACCTTTTTCGATATCTTGTCCACAAAAACTACACTTTGCCATTGTGTTCACCGCCTACGACCTTTATTCAAAGGTCTTGCTTCAATCTCTGTTTCTCTAAGCATAAGTATATCGCCTACTCTAATAGGTCCCTTAACATTACGTCTCAGAATTTTGTTCTGATCCCTTCCTGCAAGAATCTTACACCTGACTTGGATGGCCTCACCTCTTGTGCCTGTCCTGTCGATTATTTCCTCAACTCTGGCAGGTTGTGCTTCGGTGAAGTAGACAGAGCCTTTTGGGCCTTCTTCTTTGCCCTTTCTTGCTTGTCCTTTCATCTGGACCATATTAATCACCTGGGTTTGTCTCGTCAGCAATCTGCTTTATCAAATCTTTTGATTCACCTTCTTGCATGACAGCTACAGAAACTGTAGGTACGGTTAGGCCAGCAGCAGCGCCAAGTTCTTCTTTACCGCCAACTTCAACGCAAGGTATGTTTTTCTCTTTGCAAAGCAGAGGAAGATGCATTACAATCTCTTTAGGACTGACATCATTTGCGTATGCAACAAGTTTAGCATTACCCTTCTCTATTGCTTTGGTGACTTCATTGACACCCTTCTTTATCTTTCCAGATGCCTTGGCAGTCTCAACTGCCTGATATACTTTTTCTATAAGTTCTTTTTCAACCATATTATCCACCTACTCGTGTATATAATATTGAGAAGTATTCAGTACCCCTCGCTCAGACCATAAGGCCGTCACAGCTCACTAGAGCTATGTTTTGGGGAGAAGATGGGGGTATATAAAGGTTTGGGAAGCTAGACTTTTGCGTTTTTGACAAATACGTGCTTTTTTAGCACATTTATGTAGTCTTTGGGTTTCTGGATGTGTTTACGTATCCATTGTATTCCTTTATATGCTATCAATTGTAGATATC
>JABMQF010000055.1 GCA_013203345.1 Candidatus Woesearchaeota archaeon | reverse complement strand
CTTATGCGCAAAAATTTCACAAAATTTTTGGCATCCTAAAAATCCGCTTTCAAAAGAAATTGCCAATATGCAATTTCTGCGGATTTTTATGATTTCTCAAGAGCATCCGCAGTAAGGATGGTTGTAATTGAACTACTAGTCCTTGCTTCTGCACCTATAAGATATTTAGCACCTGACCTTTCAGCAGCAGCGACAAGATCCTTATCAATTATACCGTCAAGAACTATTGCGTACACACCAGAACTCAGACTCTTGAGTGTTGTAGTCAGCTCAGGTATAGGCACCTTGCCAAGTATGTTTAGCTTAGTATCCAGAATATAAGCACCCTTTGTACCAATAAGATCGTCCAACATACTCTTGAACTTCTTCTTTTCAGTATCAGATACAGGTGGTGTTCTTGGAGCGACCCTAGGTGGTATAGCCCTCTGGACAGGCTGCCTGTGTAAAGGCGTCTGCGACCTTATAGGCTGTCTTGAAACCACAGGAGGTCTTGAAACCACAGGAGGTCTTGAAACCACAGGAGGTCTTGAAACCACAGGTGGTCTGCTAGCAACAACATTCCTATTATAAGGTCTTGGCTGAGATGGAGTTGGTCTAGAAGAATATCTCTTTCCTGAAAACTCCAGCTTTGCCTGCTCAGCAGCAACTTTAGATCGTATGCACTTATGAATCTCCTTCTTTGTAAGCTCCTCTACTTCCTTGCCATCAGGCGCTTTTGTGACAAAATCCAGTTCTGCTACCTGGAGGAGCTCCTGTACATTCAGGTCTCCGCCCCTGTCACCATCGACAAAGGCAGTAGTTATCTTCTTTTTTGTCAGCTCTATAATTGTCTGAGGGACTGAAGTTCCATTCATCGCTATAACATTCTTAAAACCGTGTTTAAGCAATGTAAGAACGTCAGCACGACCTTCTACAACTATCACTTCCTCTGAATCTTCTATAGACGGTCCTGCAGGAAGCCTGTCGCGACCATACTCAACAATCTCCATCATCCTAACAGAGTAGGCCACTTCATCCGCCAACTCCTGAGAATCAGGAAGAACAGTATCTGTAAGGTTCTTAAGAAGCTCCTTTGCCCTCTGAATCACAAATACTCGTTTGGAAACACGAACATCTTCTATGCCTGTAACCTTGATTTTAGCATTACAAGGACCTATCCTTTGAATAACCTCAAGTGCGGCTGCTATAATTGCAGTCTCTGCCTTATCCAGGCTGGATGGAACAATTACCTTACCAGAAGTCTTGCCGACACGAGTCTCTGTATTGACTTCTATCCTGCCTATCCTACCTGACCTCTGAAGCTCTCTAAGCTCCAAATCCTGACCTAAAAGGCCCTCTGTCTGGCCGAATACAGCACCTATGATGTCCGGCCTCTCAACTACACCCTCAATCTCTATTGTAGCGTGCACTATATATTTTGCTGAAACTTGACTTATTTTTGCCATTGATTACACCTTGTTGTAAGGCATATCAGAAAAAAGCATACAAATGGATTTGTAATTGTCAAGGACAAGTGCTATTAATGATTGTGAATGAATTCTTGCCTTGAATCCGTGAAAGCGTGATTTTCTGATATGCAGTATTGTTGATTGACGCAAGCGCCTTATGATTTTCTCAAATAATGGTTTAAAAAAGATTTGTCGCCCGAAACACTAACTCCCAAGCTCCTGGCTTGATATTAATCGTAAGCTCCCTTGAGTACTCTCGTGTCGGGCTGAATCGCGCAAGAGTGGCTTCAAATCCCTGCGTGGGATAATTCCCAGCTCTTCAAAGGACCCATTTGCGCAAATGACGTATAAACTATCATCATTCTTAACTATTTAAAGCTTTGTTAAGCAAAGAACACCAGAGTTGATTTAAAAAACCCTGGCAGACCCATAAACCGAAGCCCATGGGTCTGCTGGGAAAAAAGAGGTGATTATAAAACCCAGCAAACACGCAATGTGTCCGCTAGGGAAAAGAGGTGTTTAGACAGCTTAACATGATATGAAATTTTTATATGAACTGTTGAATCTCTTTTGTTACTACTGGGTAGATATAACTTATATTTAAATGTTTTGTTTTTTGTTACATAGTAGTGGTGAAAAAATATATATGCATATAAACCTTATAAGGTTAAAAACTAAGAATAACCACTAAATAGTAGTGTCTATGCCAAAAATAGAAAATGAACAAGAGAATAAAGCCGGGCTAACAGTAGTAATCCCCACAAAGAATGATTCACCAGACCTTGCCAGATGTGTTAATTCTGTATACAAAGCATTAAAAAATGCTGATTTGGTTAATAATTCCGAAATTCTATTAACAACACATGAACGCAACCACAAATCAATAGCTAAAAAAACATACACCAATCACAAAACAAAAATAATAGTGGATTGTGGAAAATACCCTCTCAACACCTCTCGAGCAAGGAACATAGGAATTGAATCTGCATCTTATGAACTGATAGGGTTTATTGACTCTGATTGTGTTGCTCAAAATACCTGGGCATACCAGATATCAAAAACATTTCAAGAAGTTTCAGATATATCAGAAATAGATGCAATACAAGGGATTCACTGGTTATACCTCCATGCTGAAAAAAACAGATTTCTACAAGCATACCAAGAGTACCGAAGACTCCACGCGATCGAACACCTGTATCCTGAAAACGGAAATGTGCTGACAAATAGACTTGATGGAAGAAATTTTGCTGTAAAAACCAATGTCGCAAAAAAACTCCTCTTTGATGAATCTCTCCCACAGGAACAGGACAGGGAGTTTGGATCACGATTGTGTTCAGAGGGTTATAAAATAAGATTCTCTCCCGAACTTATTGTCTATCACAAGCAAATCAGCTTCTCGCAATTAATGAAAAAACAATTCAAGTATGGCGTGAGCGGTGCCAAATGGAGAAAAACAAAACTCGTCGATGATTTTAAAAGATATTTTTTAGACAAAGTGGCTGAACTGTACAAAGGAGAAATCAGTCAGGACGTATTTCTCATCACTTTGCTGAACAACACTGTGTACGAAGCAGGAAAGATTTATCAATATGCCCATAATCAACAAAAATAAACATCAACCAACATACTCCATAGAAAGGTCATTAAATTCCTTGGCGGAATACTTAACAGCTCCTTTTTCTTCAAAATTCACAAACCAGGAAATCCCTGACTCCAGAACAAGCTTGCTACATATTGTACATGAAGGGGTGCCAGCCCTATGAATACCTCCGTTCTTCAGCTTGACATGATACATCACAGAACCCTCTAAATCAGAATGACCCTTCCTGAGAGCGTTAATTATGGCACGCTGCTCGGCATGGACAGAATAGCAAGGCTCTGTATTAAAAATCCCAAATTCAACGCCCTTCTTCTGCTGTCGAAGACAAGAGACACACTTATGACTGTCCGCCGGCGCATTATATCCTTCCCCAATCACCTCTCCATCCTTGACAAGGACACATCCTCTCTGCGATTTGAGACATACAGCGTTCTGAGCCACCTCAGCGGCAAGATGTATGTATACCATAGCATCGCTCAAATCACTCCCTTCCAGAACATTCATAAAGGTAAAAAAGACCTGGTTGTATAAATAAGTTCTTAGCAGAGGGTTTTGTGCCTAATTAGATTTCACACATAAACAGAAGGTATTTGCACACAATTAGGGATTATAAATGTATAAAACCAGAAAGTGTTTGTAAATACAAAATTGTCTTCCTTGTATTTTTAAAAGAGATATTACTTTTTCCATTTCCTCTTTTTTAGTGTATTGTTTAGTCATTTTCAAGTATATTAACATAGTTCATATGAAAATATCATAAAAATCCGCAGCAGTCATTCCACTCCGCACTAAATTGCGCGGTTTTCGCCCGCATTTCCGACATAACTCATTCACGTATTTAAATACTGTTTATTAGGCATAGGTATTTAAATGAGCACCAGTTCTTTTAAAACATCACCACCAAAACAAAGATCACCACCAAAATGGCAAAAATAACCCGAGAGAAGTTCAAGACATGGGGAAATGTATTTGATAATTTCACTATCAGGCTTCTTTTTGAACTGAGTTCTAAAGGTCATTTTGATGAACTGAAAAGCCCTGTATCAATAGGAAAAGAGGCCAATATATTCACAGCAGAAAAAGAAGATGGAAACCTCATAATAATCAAGATATTCCGACTCGAGAACTGTGAATTCAACAAAATGTATGACTATATAAAGTACGACGAAAGGTATATTCATCTAAAAACAAAGAGAAGAGAGATAATATTCGCCTGGGCGCAAAGAGAATATAGAAACCTGCTCAAATCAAGAGAAGCAGGAGTAAGAGTGCCTCTACCATACCAATGCAAGAAGCACATAATTCTCATGGAAATGATAGGAGAAAACGAACCAGCCCCAAAACTAAAAGATTGCATACCAAAAAACCCTGAAGAGTTCATGGAAAAAACAGTAGAGTACATGAAAAAGTTACATAAAGCAGGAATTGTCCATGGAGACCTATCAGAATTTAATATACTCAACTGCAAAGAACAACCAGTATTCATAGACATATCACAAGGAACAACAACCAAAAGTATAAATGCTCGAGAACTGCTTGAAAGAGACGTTAAAAACATCTGTAGGTTCATGAAAAAAATAGGGGTTGAAAAAGAAAAAGAAGAAATAATGAAAAAAATAACAAATGATTAAAATGGAATACTCATACGAACTCAAAATACCTAAAGAACGAATAGCCGTACTTATAGGCAAGAAAGGCGAAGTCAAGAAAAACATAGAGGAAGAAACACATTCTATTATACACATAGACTCAAAAGATGGCGATGTACGCATAACAGGTGACGATAGCCTCGGACTCTTCAGCGCAAGAGAGATAATAAAAGCTATAGGAAGAGGATTCAGCCCTGAAATAGCCATACATATACTTAAATCAGACTATGCTTTTGAACTATTAAGCATACAAGACTATGTAGGAAAGAGCCAGAAGAAAGTAACAAGACTCAAAGCAAGAGTCATAGGTAGTGAAGGTAAAACAAGAAAACACATAGAAGACATAACAGAGACAAACCTTAGCGTTTATGGAAAAACTATAGCCATAATAGGAGAAGCAGAAAATGTCATGCTCGCGCGAAGAGCAATAGAAACCCTGCTTGCAGGAGCAACACATACATCAGTCTACAAATGGCTGGAAAAGAAAAATAAAGAACTTGGAAGAAATCGAATGCTAACAATTATTGAAAGGTGATTAGATGCAGCATAAACTGACATCAAAAAAAGGTGATACAACAGCCCATATAATGGCACAAAATCAGCGAGAGATAAGTGTCGCAGAATTCTTTGCCAAAAACAGACACCTTCTCGGATTCGACAATCCGAGAAAAGCACTTCTAACAACAATCAAAGAAGCAGTAGATAACTCACTTGACGCTTGTGAAGAAGCTAAGATAATGCCTGAGATATCTGTTGAAGTCATAGAGATGGGATCGAGCAGGTTCAGAGTCATAATAGAAGATAATGGACCGGGAATAGTAAAGAATCAAGTTCCTAAGATATTTGCAAAACTCCTCTATGGAAGCAAATTCCACAGACTCAAAATGAGCAGAGGACAGCAAGGGATAGGTATAAGCGCATCAGTCATGTACGGCCAGATGACAACAGGCAAACCCGCGAGAATAACAACAAAGATAGGCCCGACATACCCTGCATACTACTGTGAACTGAACATAGACACATCAACAAATAAACCCAACATACTCAAAGAAAAAGAAGTTGAATGGAACAAAGAACACGGAACACGAGTTGAGATAGACATTGAAGCTGCATACCAGAAAGGCAGTCAAGGTATAGACTCATATCTGAAACAGACAGCCATCGTGAACCCTCACACCACAATCATATACACAAACCCAAAAGCTGAACAGATAATATTCCCGAGAGCGGTGAACCACCTACCTGTTGAGCCGAAAGAAATCAAGCCACACCCAAAAGGTGTGGAGATGGGAATTCTCATGAAAATGATGACAGACACAGAAGCAAAAACAATGCAAAGCTTCTTTACAAATGATTTCTCAAGGGTCGGAGCAGGATCAGCAAAAGAGATTCTTCAGAAAGCAAGCATAATTCCAAACGCAAAACCAAAAGCTATGAACAGAGATAATGCTGAAAGGATAATCAAAGCAATAGATGACACAAAACTCATGAACCCTCCTACAGACTGCGTGACACCAATAGGATCTGAACAATTTGAAAAAGGACTTAAAAAAGAGATCAACGCAGAGTTCTATGCAGTCACAACAAGACCTCCTGCGGTATACCGAGGAAACCCCTTTGTTGTTGAAGCGGGAATAGCTTATGGCGGAGAACAGGATAAAGATAAAACCATAAGAGTCTTGAGGTATGCAAACAGAGTACCCCTGCAATACCAGCAGAGTGCATGCGCCATAACACAATCAATAATCCAGACAAACTTTCGAAGCTACGGATTGAGTCAAAGCAAAGGAGCACTCCCATCAGGAGCGTGTACCCTTGCAATACATCTCGGATCAGTATGGGTTCCATTCACATCAGAATCAAAAGAAGCAATAGCGCATTACCCTGAAATATTCAAAGAAGTTAAACTGGCACTACAGGAATGCGGTAGGAAACTCGGAAGTTATGTTCTCAAGAAAAAAAGACTTCAGAACGAGATGAAGAAAAGAAGTCATATAGAAAAGTACATACCATATATTGGAACCGCGCTGAAAGAAGTACTTGATCTAAATCCTGAACAAGAAGAACACATAGGAGTAATGCTTAAGGAACTGCTTGAAGAAAAGAGGGGAAAAATAAAAAACATTGCCGCGGAAAACACAGAATATGACGCGGAAATGGCAAAAATAAAGTCATCAGAGGAAGAACTTTACGGAGGTGATGAAGAATGACCACAGTTGTGAAGAAGATAAAGGATGTCGCAACAGACATACACAAATCAATCAACAAAAGACACCTCCCATCAATGTTCATGCCTGTACGCGCATTACAGAATGTAAAATACGAACCAGAAGCAGGATTCTTTCAGCTAATGGGAAAAATGAAGGAAAGAGCCCTAACTGCCTCTACAGTTAAAACATTCGCGCAATCTCTGCTTATGATGAATGAGTCGAAGAAAATAGTAGAAGCAGATGACATCGCAACAAAAAGAGAGATGTACTACATAAGCAAGAACTGGGGAAAAGCAATGTTCAACGAACAACCAGAGTCAGACTCAGTCATGGACGATATAGAAGCCATGATGCTCACAAACAGGGAACAGCTCGGTTTCATCCCAGAAGAGAAAGGAGGAGATGTTGCAGGAAACCTAATAGTTCTAGATAAAGATCCTGACACAGGAAAAGAAATCAGGATAGACTGCACAATGTTCGGATCAGGCGCTTACTCTGTACCCAGCAGTGTTGAGCATCTTAAATTCAAGACAGACGCAAAATTCATCCTAGCAATAGAGACAGCAGGTATGTTCCAAAGGCTTGTAAAACACAAATACTGGAAAAAAGCAGACTGCGTATTGGTATCAATGGGAGGAGTTCCAACCAGAGCGTGCAGAAGATTCATAAGAAGACTAGCAGATTCTATGAACATACCAGTATATGTATTCACAGATGGAGACCCTTACGGATACCTCAACATCTACAGAACACTCAAAGTAGGATCAGGAAATGCAGCACACATAAACAAATTCTTCTGTGTACCTCAAGCAAAGTTCATAGGTGTGACACCGCAGGACATAATAGACTACAAACTTCCAACACACCCTCTGAAAGATATTGATATCAAAAGAGTCAAAGATGGACTGAAAAATGATCCATTCGTGCAATACCACAAAGAATGGCGCAAAGCTCTGGAACAAATGATAATGATGAAGAAAAGGGTTGAGCAGCAGGCATTCGCAAAACACAGCCTGAATTATGTAATAGACTCGTATCTTCCAAAAAAGCTCAGCGATTCTAAGACGTGGCTACCATAATCACGAATGATCAAGTATGAAATCGGTAGCTATTGATTGAAGCTCCTGGTAGTGACTGTCTTTCTCAAAACCATGACCAGAACCCTTAAAAACTTTAAGAGTGCAATCCTTGATTATCTTAGATGTCTTAATTGCCTGCTCCACAGGAACTGTTTTGTCTTTGTCTCCGTGTATGATAATAGTTGGAATGTTTATGTTTGCAGCTGCGTTGTACCCATCAATCCTTTCTGAATCTTCATAGAATGAGAAATTTAGAGTCTTTTCTTTGTAAGGGTAACCACTTGCTTTCCAAACATCTTTTGATATTCCCATCTTCTTGCACATGAGTTCATGCATGTCATTACAAACAGGACATTTTAGTGCCAAAACGAAAAGGTCATCTGATTTGGATGCTGCCAATATACTTGCTAGGCCCCCGAAACTACCACCAAACAAACCAATCTTATTGTAGCCATTGTCCTTTAAGTATCTGATTGCGCAGAAAATATCATCGACTGCTTTTGAAATTGTCAAATTCCTGAAATCACCCGTACTTTCCCCATGACCAAAGAAATCAAATCTCAAAGTTGAGATATTAATCTTATTGAGCTTGTCTTCCATACCCTTGTAAGTACCCGAATCCTTGCTTCCTCCGAAACCATGACAAAGCAATATTATAGGTTTCTGCTTGTCACCTGTGGGATTTGATAGAATTCCTACAATATTGTTGCCTTGAGAGTCCTGGAATGTTACCATGTTAATTCTAGGCTAAATATTGTTTAAATATGTTGCTGATTGGATTGTTGCCATCACATGAAAACCTTTATAAAATAAGTCAGACCTACAGGCAATATATGGCCCCGTAGCCTAGCCTGGAAGGGCCCAATCCTTGGGCAAATAGGGCGACAGAGCACGTGCTCCGCTAAAGCCTTCTAAGCTGTAAGTCGTGGGTTCGAAAAGTGGCAGGCATTGTGCGTCCACACGAAATTCCCGCCGGGGCCGTTTTAAATTCTTTGGATAACAGAAATACTTTTATATATTGCAATTCAACTCAAAAATCATTTGTACATAAAAAAACATAAAACCGGCGGAGTCGCCAAATCCGGTAAGGCAGTCGCCTGCAGACTGTAACGCTGTGATGAGCATGCGTTGCAATAATAGGAAGACAGCGACCATTTGAGGGTTCAAATTGCGGACAGCAACTAGCTGACGCCTGAAAGTCCCTCCTCCGCCTTTTTTTTCCAGATGTGAAAACAATGGAACTAACAGTTTCTACAACGGGAAGCCAGTCTCTGATAGATATCACGCACCGCGTGGAAGAAATCGTGGCAAAATCAGGGATTCAAGAAGGTCTGTGTAATGTGTATGTTGTGCACGCAACTGCAGCAATCACCATCAATGAGAATGCAGACCCCAACATAACACTCGATATCATCGATGCACTGAACGAGATGGTCAGAGAAAATGGATGGAGACACGACAACATAGACAATAACGCAGCAGCACACATAAAAGCAGCAATAATCGGGCCAAGTGAAACAATACCTGTGAATGATGGGAAGCTTGTTATGGGAACATGGCAGGACATTTTCCTGTGCTGCTTTGATG
>JABMQF010000054.1 GCA_013203345.1 Candidatus Woesearchaeota archaeon | reverse complement strand
TAGAACATTCTGAACTAAGAACACTTTTCTATTTAACTGTCAAACTTGGGTTTGATTCTTAAAAACAAAACCGTCTTTCTTTATTTCTTTTTCTCTACCTTTATATCGGTGTTCAACAATTTTTAATTTTGATAAATCATAGACTATAGCAATATCAATTCGGATGGGTTTTTCTCTGTCCGCAATTGGCCAAAAATAGAATGGTTCAAGAAAATATTTGAAATATGATTTATCAGTCTCAACTTTGAATTCTAAGGCAAAAAAGTCAATATGGTGATTATCAAGATTTTCATATCTATCTCCTTTTCTATTGACATCATACCTATCATACCCTAATTTCTTGATTATCTTAATCATTTCATTAATAGATTTTTCTTTATGTTCTTCAGAACCTAATACTCTAATAGCAACTTTTTTGCCAAGAAAATGTTTTTTCAAAGAGTTATCTATTTTTGCGCCAATTTTTTCAAAATCAGGTTTGTTATCCCAGTAAACTTGTGGGATTTTGAGATTATACCAAGGAGTTCCAGCATAATCCATATTTTTGGATGATTGCTTAAATATTTTCAATTTATATTCTGGAACTGTTACTTGATATACTGGAATTTTTACCATAGTTTATTCAAAGATGGTTTTGTTTATTAAAGTTTGTCATAGCGCACCCAAAGAAAAATATCGTATAATCCCAGTTGTACGAGGGTAAGAGTAAAGCCCGAAAGCGTAGCGTCTCCTTGAGTCGAAATAAAGACCGTTCACCATAGGAGCGAAGCGACCATAATAAACAAACAATCAAGGACAAACTTAAAATACAAAAATTTATATTTGAATAGTATTTAAACTAAAATATGAGGGTTATTCATACAGTAACAGAGAAAAAAATGAAATCTTTACAAAGAGCAGGAGTGTTGAAAGGGAATACTCCGTTTTTTCAAGATAAAGATGATGAAAAAAATTATGGAAAACCTAAAAAAGATTTTAAAGATGCTCAAACTCTAAAATATCTTTGTGCAATTCCAAAATTTAGAATTCAATCTTGGATTAAAAATGAATTCATGAAGGAAATTGAATTTTTTATCAAACCAGAATATGTGTTAGAATTTGATATCCCGAAAGATTGTTTTAAATTTGTGAGAGAACACAATTATACCTCTCCTGTTGAGGTAAAAAAGCAATTTGGTTTGGATCAATTTATGAAAGTTCCTGAACCTAATTTGACAAAGATTTGGAATAAATATCTAAAATCAAATAAAACTTTCAAAAATTCTAAAGATTTGAAAGGAATTAAAGTTCCTGAGCTATGGTTTAATGCAAATATCCCTATGAAAGATATTAAAATTACCAAATTTTCAACGTTAAAAAGAAAATATAAATTTTAAGTTTGTCCCTTCTCTTTTAGGTCTTTCTTTCGATTCCGTATAACAGTGATTAAACTCAATAAATTTGAAGTCCTAACAAAAGACACGGAACAAAATTTACTCAAATAGTTTCTTATAGAATTCATCTCTTCCAACTGAATCTAGTTCATCCAATATTCCAGACAATATTTTAAACAAATCCTTACCTTTCCATTTATCATACAGTAGCCAAGACATAATTATCAAAGTGTGGAGTTGAAATGCATCAAATATGTGTTTTTTCTCCAATATTGATAATGGTCTATACTTCTCATATATTTTCATTATTTTCTTTGCTTTATTAAAATCAAATTTATTCACATAGAATCTTGTCCAATACAAAAGAACCACTCCTAAATCATAGATTAAAAAAGTGTAAGTTGAATCATCAAAATCCAGAATCCCCGTTAGTTTATCTTTTTTGAATTTGATATTTGCTTTATCAAAATCTCCATGAATAACTCCTTTTGACAATTTCTCAGGTAGATTCAATTCATTTAATTTTGTCTTGACTATAGCAAGTCTTAATTTACCTTTTTCCTTATCCTTAAATCGTTTAGCTTCTGTTTTTGCAGTTTCCAAACAGAATTCTTTGGTACGCGGTTCTCTATGTTCAAAATTAACTGGTTTATGTCCTTTAGTAATCTTATGAAGTAATGCTAATTGTTTTACCATTTGATACATTTGTTTATCATTAATATTTTTCAGATGTCTTCCTTCAAGATAACTGAAAATAATAAAGGGCTTCTTATTGTATAACTTGATAATTTCCCCCTTACTATCTCCCATAGGTAAAGCACAAGGATAATCATGTGTGTTAAGATATTTTAACAAATCCTCTTCAAATGATACGCTTTCCATAGATCTATTTTCATAATATCTTAAAACAAATTTACCTTTCTTTGTGACAATAAGAATATTAGTCTGGACATTACCTGCCTTAAATGGCTTTGATTTGATGAATTCTCCAATATTATATTCAGAAACTAATTTCCTTAATTTTTCATCTGTAAATATCGTCTTAACAGCCATATAAGCTTATCATTTTTATTACTATATATATTTTGTTCCCATTGGATGTCTGTCTCTCTTCGCTACGAGACGTTGCATTAAAAATCATCCTTCGGAGAATTCAACAACAATTAAATGAAATTTCCAGCATCAAATGGTCTTTGTCATCATATAAGAATCAGTATTATATCCTAATATCATAGGCGGATTATTCAGATAATATATTCGGCAGGTCTGTAAATCATCCATTAAAGCGCTTGTGTTCCCTGACAACTTATTTAAACCTGGACTGCTTTTTCTATATTATGAATAGTATTGATATTGCGCAGAAATACAACAATAGTGTAGTCAATCTAGCTCTGGATACAATGAAGATAGGTAAGCAGGCGCTGGTCTTTGTTGGCAACAAAAAAAGTGCTGAAAAGTGTGCAGAAGACATAGCAGCTAAAACACCATTAAATCTTGACATGGAAGATACTGCTGAATCTGTGATAAGAGGAATGACAAAGCCCACCCGACAGTGTGAGAGACTTGCCAGGTGTGTGCGTAAAGGTATTGCGTTTCACCACTCAGGGCTTACTTACAAACAACGCGACATAATTGAAGATAATTTTCGGGAAGGCAATGTCAGAATAATATGCTGCACACCAACACTTGCGGCAGGGGTTGATCTTCCAGCATTCCGCACAATCATCCGAGACCTCAAAAGATATTCAGGCGCTGGCTGGGGAGGAATGCAATACATACCAGTACTCGAGTACTTACAGATGGCAGGCAGAGCAGGCAGACCAAGATTTGACGACTATGGCGAATCAGTATGCATAGCACAGAGCGAGAATGATAAAGAAAAAATAACAAAGCATTACATCTACGGAAAACCTGAAGAGATATACTCAAAACTCGCGGTCGAGCCAGTCCTGCGCACATACCTACTATCACTCATAGCCACAGACTTTGTCCACACAAGAAAAGAAATAATTGATTTCTTCTCGCGAACATTCTGGGCGCACCAGTACAAAGACATGGCCAGACTTGAAATAATAATAGATAAGATGCTCGACCTTCTGTCAAGATATGAATTCATAATAATGAAATCAGAGACAGGGTTTGTCAGCGCAGCTGAAATCGAAGAAAGCACGCAGAGGATAAGACCCACACTTCTCGGACGACGCGTTGCTCAGCTTTACATAGACCCAATCACAGCACACCACCTGATAAAATGCATAAGACGAAGCACAGATAAACCAATAACCACATTCTCATTACTACAAATGATATGCAATACACTTGAGATGAGACCACTCCTCAAAGTTAAGACAAAAGAGTATGAAAAAATCAGTTCACAACTTACAAAATTTGACCTATTAAAAAAAGAGCCAAGCATATACGAATCTGACTATGATGACTTCCTGAACTCAGTCAAGACAGCTTTCTTTATGCTCGACTGGGTGAATGAAAAAGATGAAGAATTCCTTTACACAGAGTACGATGTCAGACCAGGCGACACAAGAATGAAGATTGACAGAGCAGACTGGCTCCTTTATTCAGCAGAAGAACTGGCAAAGCTGATGAGCTTCAATGACATCATAAAACAAATCATAAGACTCAGATTAAGAATAAAATATGGTGTTAAAGAAGAACTGCTAGCACTGCTTAAGTTAACTGGAATAGGAAGGGTGCGGGCGAGAAAACTCTATAATTCAGGAGTCAGGGATATAGGAGGGGTTCGGAAAGCAGATATCACAACACTTTCGCAGCTAATTGGAAGAAAAATTGCTGCAGATGTGAAGAAGCAGGTCGGGCAAGAGGTCGAAGTTGTACCTGAAAGGAGACGTAAAGGCCAGATGAGCCTTGCAAAGTACTGAACTATTCAAACAGTTTTAAATAACACTTTATAAATTACAAAAAGTATATAAATTTCCTGTGAATCAGGATTAATGAAAATGGGAAAATTCGATAATGATGATGGGAAAAAAGATGTTCGGGCACAGGATCTTATAGCACGGGCTTTTGGGTGCTGCAGAGCAGATGATCTTGATGATGGTGAAGAACCAAGTTCAATAGACTTCCTGCCTGAAATGAAAAGAATAAAGGATTGCGATGATGGTGCTGCGGGCGGAACGTACTTACACTCTGAAGACATGACCACACAGGACCAAAAAGAGGCCAGAAAAGAATACCTGATAGATCAGCTTAAGACTAAAATGCCTAAAAAACCTGAAATGCATCGCATCCAGACATTTGCTGAAAGGTATCTCAAAATATCAGCAGAATACCTCCGCGCTGATGAACGAATAATTCTACTAGAGAATTTTGGGAAGACACTTTTCAGTCGGCCAATCCCAAAAGGTGAAGGAATGTTGGAGCATTGCGAAAATTTGCTCGACGACTGCATCGCACATTATGAGAAGTGATGAAATAGTCATCTTATCGTTTGTGTTTTTTCCTCTTTCTTTTCGTCACAGATACAGGATTACAGAAATTATTTATATGTAATCGGCAGCAATAGTAGAATATAGGGCGTTATTGTGTGAGGTGTCATTATAATGAACAATACAGAATATTCTAAAAAGATAGAAGGTAGTGTGAAGAGCATAGGTGTGATCATTGAGCCTACAATACACAACATAGGGCTTGCTGATTTCTATGTGAAGAATGATTACTCTGTCTCTGACTGGGGAAAGATGCCGCTGCCTGAAGGCGTTGGTATCGATAACCGCGCATTGTTATTTGAGGCAGCATACAACTTCGAACTCCTGGCGAAGGCAGGACTGCCAGTCTGCTATAAGGGCCTTGTGACAGATAAAGGTAATGTAATGAACTTTGATGAGGCAGTCATGTCTGGTGGACAGATTGTCGCGATGCGCATGGACTTTGCCAATGTACTCCCAGTACCGTTCGTCGACGGAAGATATGACTACAGCAGGTACCAGAACCCGCTTGAAAGCAACTACATGGTTCCTGTCGAATGGATATTTAGGGAAGCAGGACCTCTTGCAGATGGCTCATCGCTCGTTAAGAGGATGAAGAAGGGAGAGTGTACTGCTGCAGACTATGGACTGCCTGCAGAATACAAAGCAGGGAATCCCTTGCCTTTCAGGGTGTCGGATGCCAGCACAAAGTACGAGAAGGATGACAGGTATCTTTCAGGCAGGGTGCTTAGAGAAATGGCAGGCCTTTCTGAAGTAGAATGGAAAGCGTGCGAAGATCTTCACATTGACGCTGCAAAGATCGTTGTGGAGCATGCTGCTTCACGCGGCATAAAAGTATATGACGGAAAGGTAGAGATGTTCAGGATAAGACATAGCATTAATGGGCGATATAATAATTTTGTTCTTGCGGATTTTGTCGGCACTAAAGACGAGAACAGAAGGGAGGTTCTCCCCTATGGCAATCTTAACATACCTGTACCGACGAGCAAGCAGGCCAAGAGGAATGCACACAAACTTCTTAATCCTGCGTGGGCAGCTGCGGTAGACGAGGAAAAAAATCTTGCTGAAGAGGAAGGAAGACAGGACTGGAAAGAGCGCGTGCTTGCAACAGGTCTTAAACCTACTGCTCTTCCAGGATGGTATATAGAAGCAGACAACAACCTCAGCAATGCAGTTGTGAATACTATATGCGGGAAGAAAGCACTTCTTGCACCAGCACTCGACGATGCCGCACTTGAATTCCTTGAGGCAAAGAATCGTCTTGAGGATATGGTGAATATGTGAAAGATGGAATTGACAGATCATATTTCAAGGACACTGGCAGAGTTCAGGTTCATCCCTAGGCTCACACCCACAGGAATGACTTCTGACAGGATTGACCTCTCTGCCAAACTTACAAAGGACAAGGACGAATATGAAGGCCTCACGCTGAAGCTGCCAGTTGTCAGCGCTGCGATGCAGTCAGTGACAGGACCTGACATGTCTGTTGCACTCGCGCAGCAAGGCGGAATGGGAGTCATATTCTGCTCACAGAACATAGAGGATGAAGCAAAGATGATAAAGGCTGTCAAGCGCGCCAGGGCAGGTTTTGTCAGTAACCTCGAGGTGGTCAACCCAACAACAACATTAAGAGAAGTATCTGACATGATATCAAGCACAGGGTACAACACAATCCCTGTTGTCGACGGCAACAAAGATAAGTATGGAAGACTCCTGGGCCTCATAGAGGGTCCTATCCCTATTAACCTACCATCAAGCGTGAAGTCAGAGGAGTTCATGCGGAAATTCATCCAAAGGCCTCTTGAGGATATTGTCCATGAACTAAGGGCTGAAAACAGCGAGGATCAAGACATAATCCGGGCAGTCAATGATTATGTCTATCACGGCGAATCCAACATCACACTAGATGAGGCAAACGAGATACTCGAGGAGTTCTACCAGAAGTTCATCCCCATAGTAAACAAGGATGGGACGCTGAAGTTCATGGTGTTCCACAAGGACCTCAAGGCTCACCAGGATTTTCCTGATTCAGTATTGGATCCGGGAAAAAGGTATCTCGTCGGCGCAGCAGTGAACACGCACGACTATGAGACACGAGTTCCCGCAGTGGTAGAAGCAGGAGCTGATGTGATATTCATTGACTCTTCTGACGGGTACAGCGAATACATGCGCGACACGATAAGGTTCATCAAGGACAATTTTAAGGTCCCTGTTGTCGCAGGCAATGTCATCAGCGATGAAGCATTCCTTTATCTTGTCGAAAGTGGCGCTGATGCTGTCAAGCTTGGCATGGGTGGCGGCTCGATCTGTATCACACAGGAGCAGAAAGGCACTGGACGCGGCCAGGCAACAGCAACCTTTGTAATAGCAGAAGCGCGTGACAAGTACCATAAAAAGACAGGCACATACATACCGCTCATCTCTGACGGTGGAATCGCGACAGGCAAAGACATCTCTGTCGCCCTTGCAATGGGTGCTGATCTCGTGATGATGGGAAAATACTTTGCAACCTGCCACGAATCCCCTCCTGAACTTATTGAACGAGAAGGCAATATGTACAAAGAGTACTGGGGGGAAGGCTCCTCCAGGGCAAAGGAGTGGCTGAATAAGAGATATGGACAGACAGAGTTCGAGGAAGGCGTTGTGGCATACGTCCCTTACGCAGGCCATGTCGACAAGAACCTCAAGGACCTTTCTGCAAAGATACGCGCCACAATGACAAGCATGGGCGCCCTGAACATACAACATCTCAGGGAGCAATCAAATGGAAGCCTTGAGCTGATATCAGAATCCTCGCGTGATGAAGGCAAGGTGCATGATGTTACTGAGATAAAACAAGGATGAATAAAGGTGAAGGAAATATGATGCTACTCGAAGAAAGACTGGAACGCGAAACACATATCTTTGACGGAATCAAGGACATCCCCCTTATCCCTGAGCTTGACATGGTGCCTGATGTTGACTATCTTGTCGACAGCATGGAGAACATCCTTTATCCTATCATTGAAGAGAACAAGGTGATTGTTGTCTCCGGCGCTTTCTTTGGTGATGAAGGCAAGGGAAAGCTTGTCGACGCTATCGCACGCCATCCTGATATCATGATGCTCCTGCGCGCAAATTCAGGGGAGAACGCAGGCCACACTGTTACAATAAATGGCGTCGATTACATATTCCACCTCATGCCGTCTGGCATCATGGTCCCTGGAAAGAAATGCCTGATAGGACCTGAGTGCGTCATGGATCCTGTAAGTTTCATGGAAAATGAGATCAGCAAGCTTTTGGAAAATAACATACCCTATGACAATCTTTTTATCGGCAATACATACATAACCCTCCCGCAGCACAAGCTTTTGGATTTCCTGAGCAAGCCTGATAACGCTTCCACACTGAAAGGGATCTCAGAAGTCCATTCAGCCAAGGTCAGGAAGAGAGGCATCCGAATGGATCACCTTGTCGGCCCAAGGGATGTCATGGTCAATAGGCTCAGGAAAGAGCTGAAAGAGTATTCGAATTTCCTGATGGGTGAGGGCCTTGATGAAACAGATGTCATCGACAGAGTTGAGGCGATGAATGCAGGAGGCATCAAGCGCTTCCCCGACCATGTTCTTGGCTTTGCGAAGGTAGGAAAATCCGCGGGTGACAAGGTTGAATTCCTCGTTGATCTCTATGACCATTTTGTGCTGAATAATAATGATTTTCCCAGACGAGCTGATACCAGGTACATGTTCCGGCGCGGCCTTAACAATGGACAAAAAGGTCTTATTGAGTGCGCGCAGTCTTACTGTCTGGGAAATGAGAATGAGAAACACTGGGGTTCTGCAACCTCTGCAAGCACAAGCGCTGACGGAACAATAGCATCAGCAGCATACAATTTGAGGAAGCACAAGACTGCTGTAATCAACATTGGTAAAGTCCCTGCTTCCCGTGTCGGAATAGGTTCTAACGTGATCGGACTTGTCCCGCAGACATGGTTCTCTGATCAGGGGATAGACACACTTGATAAACTGGTGGGAAAGTGTGAGAAGACAGAAGAAATAGAAAAGTTATACTTCAGTTCAATACAGGACAATGGTGTATTCAGTCCTGCAGTATACACAGATACTGACGGAACAGAGCTGCTTGTTAATGAAGCACTTGCAATAACCTGGTCAAGGAAGTTCGGAGAGAAAGGGGCCACGACACAGAAACCGAGAGTGCTTGGCTTCTTTGACTGCGTGATGCACTATGAGGTCAACGATGTGCAGGGCGATTACCTGTCCATATCTGCTGTTGACCGTCTTGACGACTGCGACAAGGTTGCTGTAGTTGTAGGTTATGTATACCATGATGATAAGGTCGTTGCGATGGAATCCAACGGCAAGATGTATAAGAATGGAGATATCATACGCCCTGGTGAACAGATGCCGACAGAGCAGGTCCTGAAGTACTGCCACCCTATCATGAAAGTGATGGATGGCTGGAAAGACAGCCCTATAGCGTCAAACAAACGCGATCCTGACTCACCCCTGCCTGAACAGCTCAAGAAGTTTATAGGTGTTATCGAACACACCACAGGATCAGAGGTCATCTCGATAGGCAATGGCAAGGAAAGTGATAACCTGATCAACATCAGAAGGGAGTATACCCAAAAAGCAGTATAAGAACCAAGGAGGTAAAATAAATGTCAATAAGAGAAGTTACTGAAATTGATGATCTTGTTCCAGTGAATGTTATCCTGGCAAGTGTATTTAACAAGTCAGGTCTCGAGGCGCTTGTGCCTGGAGTGATTGAACATTGTTCGGGTGTCCAGTTTGTATCCACTGGCGGGACATATGGCGCAATAAAGAATATCTTAGAAGATGGTGGACATAGTGCAGACGATTATGTTATGCCTATTGAGAAATTCACAGGCGCTCCAGAAACAGAAGGCGGCCTTGTAAAAACATTGTCAAGGGAAAAATCACTCGCGCTTCTTTCAGAGACATATTGCGAATCGCATCAGAATGATCTGAAGCAGGAAGGTGTGATACCTATTGACGTCGTGATTGGTAATCTCTACCCATTCCAGAATGTTGTGATCAAAAACTATGGACAACCTGAGAAAGCAAGAGGAAACATCGATATCGGCGGCCCGAACATGATAAGGGAAGCGGCAAAGAACTTCATCAGATGTGTCTCCATTGTCGACCCTGAAGACTATACACATTTTCTAGAAGAATTGAAAGAGAACAACGGAAGGACAAGCCTTGATTTCAGGCTGCACTGCATGAAAAAAGCATTTGACCACGTCGCATCATACAACACAGCCATCGCAGATTATTTTGCAGATGTGACTCCTAAAGCAATACGTGCATGCTACAAAACAGTGCACAATAGGGGAGAGGTTGACAAAAAATGACTGATATAATCGCGAATCTGGAAAAAATGACTGGAAACAAGGCTGAGAAGCTCGGCAAGTATGGTAAAAACCATAATGAGAAGGCGTATCTTGTGCGTGATGATGACTCGGACAGCCTCGAGGTTGTGCATGGCGACGCACTGGGCTCCAACAACATTGAAGACGGCGATAATGCCGTGCTGCTCGCCAGCCAACTTGTCGGTGAGCCTGCGTTTGCAGTCCTCAAGCACACAAACCCTTGCGGCATGGCAACACATGTCGATGTTGAGGATCTGATCATTGACCCTGCTGTGGCGAAGAAGGAATACTCTCCGCTGGGACGGGCATTTCTAAGGGCATGGGCAAGGCGATACCATGTCTGCGATGGGCAGCGTCATCGCCTCGACAATGCCATTGACTCTGGAGATCGCCAAGATGGTGAACAACAGGACAATCGATGTGCTGTTCGTGCCTGATGTAGAGGGAAAAGCGATCGACGAGCTCAAGGCGCATGATGCAAAGAAGAAAGCGGAAGATCCCACTTATTCAAGGACATTGAAGGTTGTTGTCACCGACGGGATAAACAGGCAAACCCCTGAGTATTATTCTGTGAAAAATACGCGTTTCGGCTGGCTTACGAATGAAAATACACCGATGATAAGCCTCGCAAAGGAAATCTTAGACCTCTTCAGGCCTGCTGAGCTTATGCATTGCGACAATTCAGGCAAGAATCTCATGGTCGGCGTGGTCAGTGAACGCTCCCCATCAGCAGAAAAAGCAGGACTCTATGCCTTCGGTATAACAGCAGCGAAAGGCATCAAGTCCAACGCAATCGTGATAGCGAGGGAATACGCGCCAGGATGCTACCAGATACTCGGCATGGGTGCTGGCCAGCCAAACAGGAAAGACGCAGCGATGCTCGCAGGAAGTAAATCCATTGAGAACCTTCAGAGGGAATTCTACAGGCTTCATGGAAAGCAGATGATAGAGGATGAAGGCATTGATGTGAAAGGAAGAAAGTGGGAAGCAGCATGGCAGCAGGTCCAGATGGCAAGTATAGACGAAGGCAGTCTGAAGCATTTCGCCCTCGGGTACAGGATTGAAGAGGACAGGTATGTCAAGGACCAGCTCGGAAGTCCTAATGTCATCGTGACATCTGACGCGTTCTTCCCAAAGCCTGACGGGCTTGATGAGGTGCTTGACACAGGTGTCAGGAATGTCATCTCACCTGGAGGATCCAAGGGGGATGCTGAAGTAATCGCCAGGGCCAACGAGAAAGGAGCAACACTCATCCACACAGGAGTGAGGTATTTCAAGCATTAGTTTTTTTATTTTTTATTTTATTTAAGAAGTTCGCTTATAGAAAAGTAATGGTTTATGTTGTACATTGCGTCTGCAAAGTATCTTTCAACAGGCACCTCATGATACCAGGGATGTGCTTTCTTGAATTCTTCAGAATGGTGGAACACCGCATTGGTCCCTATCACCCCTTGAAGCAACCCTCTTGAATACAAATCATCAATCCGCTCTAATGCGGGATGTGTGAATAACGGCAATGCGCACGCAAACCAGACACTTTTCGCCCCCAGCTCATGCACCTTCAATACACCTTTCACAAGAGATCCTGCTGTTGCAATCATGTCATCAATATAAAGGACATCAAGGCCTTCTGCTTTAATCTCCAGTATCTCATAGATTTTTTGCAAAGCGTCTGAAGGACTTATTCCCGGAACACCGTCCTTCAGTACATCATCTATGGCACTGATCTGGTCTTCCAAGGTCCTGTGTCTCCTTACAACATCTCCCAGTATCCTGAATTCTTCGACAACGCTCGCCTTGGTGTAGTCCCTTCTTTTGTATCCCATAGCAAGCTTTCTTCCAAGCCTCTTGGCAAAATAGTTTGCTCGGGCTATCCCCCCTTCATCAGGCGACACAACCACAAGATTTTCCAGATCAAGATGCTCTCCAATATAAGCCATTATGACTTTTGAAGAATGAAGAGTCTCACACGGGATATCCCTGAAAAATCCTGCAATTGCGGAGTTATGTATGTCCAGCGTCAATACTCTGTCTGCTTTATGCGCCTCGATGTTCTGCGCAATCCTGGATGCTGTTATGCATTCCCTTGATATCGCCTTGTCCTGCCGCCCATAAGGGAATGTCGGCAATACAGCTGAAACATAATGCGCGTCCGCCCTTTTCGCAGAATCAATAGCAGTAAGCAATGCCCTGAGGTTCTCATCAACAGAATAAGGCCTTTGCACCTCCACTAACATGTTGGGATCCACACCTTCAGGTATAGGAAAAGGAAGATCAATCCTGTGCAGAGGGATGTGGTCCCTGAACTGCGCTTTATCATATTCCTTGTTCTCAACATCCTGCACAACATAGAGGTCCATACCTCTCACACTTTGCATAATCTCTGTCTTGAGCTCTGTATTGCCAAAATGGAGCTCTTCCGCCTCGAGCATAATAGGCCCGCCATTGACACAACCTTCCTCTTTGTATCTCTGTTTCAGTGCAGCCAAAAGAAGTTTGCTGAATGGTTCGCCTGCACGACAACTGAGGATTCCCAGTTGACCTCGGGATTGTCTCTGGTTTTGGCAGTGTCCATTCATGCTGATCAAAGAGGGGTTAGAAAAAATGATATTTAAAAGTTTCTAATGTATTTTCTCCAATATTATTCACGGCAAAGTTAATAATAATAATTATATTATATAGTTGTTATATGCGCTTTCTAATGTAAAGAATATACTTCCCAACATGTATTACCCAAACAACAAATACATATTAAGTTGCTGCACTGACTGTATTCTGTAAGAAAAAAAGGGGTGATTCATTCCCTTTATAGGAATGATGAGTTTCTATTCATTCCCTCAATAGGAATGATGAGTTCCTATTCATTCCCTCGACGGGAATGATGCATTTCTATTCATTCCCTTGACGGGAAAACGTGTTCTTTTCGGTCATTCTATGTGATTAAAAAAAAGAAGTTTAAAGATTATATCATAAAAATCCGCCGAAAGTTCTCTACTCCACCCTAAAGGGTAGAATTTGAATGTTTACTTTCTTTCACAGGAGGATTTTTAGGATGCTCGGAAATGCTCATCCGCGCACTGAAATGCGCGGTTTTCAATAGCATTTCCGACATAGTTCCATTGAAATAGTAATCAAGAAGTGGATTTTGAGAGTATCTTTTCAATCTCCTCCTGCGTAAGATTCCTTTGCTTGCCCTGTGCAAGATTACCCAGTTCAACAGGACCTACACGAGTCCTAATCAGACGCTTCACACTATAACCTAGCATCTTCATCATCCTGCGAACTATACGATTCTGACCTTCATGTAATGTTATCTCCACCACATCCTGTGCAGGCGAAGCAAACTTTGCATTAGCTGGCTTAGTAATCACATCTCCAATATCCACACCCTTCCTTATCAACTCAAGGTCCTTACTAGAAAAACGCTTGTCCAGAAATACGAGATATGATTTCTTCACCTCATACCTAGGATGCATCACATGGTTAGCAAAATCACCATCATTGGTAAGAAGAAGGAGACCTTGTGTCAGGAAGTCAAGACGACCCACAGGAATTATACGATAATTTAGTTTAACATAATCAAGAATTGTCTTCCTGCCTTTAGGATCATCCAATGTTGTAAGGCAATCAGGCGGTTTGTTGAAAGCAAGATATATCTTTGGCGGCTTAGGTAATTTCTTTTCATCAACTAATATAACATCAGTGAAAAGATCAGCCTTGCTACCTATAGTGATAACCTTACCATTTACAGATACCCTTCCCTGCTCTATAAGGTCCTCAGCTTTCCGCCTTGAGCATACCCCTGCGTTTGCTATTATCTTCTGTACTCTCTGTGACATAATTATAAGGATTATAAACACATTTAAAAATATATCCTCAGGGGTTTAAAAACAAAGCAGAACAAATGAGTTTTGTCACGAAAAGTATAATAAGACCCTATAAAAACAGCATACATAGGCAATCCAATGAAAAAAGTGATGATATTAATCCTGGCACTGCTCCTTACAGGATGTGCCACAATAAATGACGATAGAAAAAACATCATAACAGGTGACACCATAACAAAATTACTCCCTGCCAAACCAACAGCATTCTATACAGAAGAAGATGTAGCAGAATTAGACTGTGGAGTTGTGGTCTGTCTTGGAAAGACTCTTGGAGATATTTACTGCCCTCTAAATTTCATGGAATGCAGGGAAAAATTCCGCGCGTGCAGAATAATCAAATGCGCAGATGAATTCATGACTGAAGAAGATGAATCAAATAATCAGGTTTATGATTCTGACAGCAAAAATAATGATTCTGATCATAATTATGATTACACAATAGATTATACAACAGACTATACAACAGACTATATAGAAACACTTGATGGAGAAACAGATATGCTCAAGATGTCTGTCTGCGAATATGAATCTCATGACTGTATGGATGGAGATGAAAAGATTGTCTGCAGAGGAAGATATGAGGACTGTGCACACTCATTCCAAGAATGCGTATGCGGCACAGAATATAACTCCCAAGATTCTGTAGATGCTGATCCTGATATAGAAACATTAAGTGATGAATGCGACACAGGCACATACATATGCAGAAGCCAACAGATCACAATCAGTGGAGAAGTTGCAGAATCAGCAATAACCTGCAAGAGCAGCTTTGAAGAATGTTCGATGATATATGGAGGCTGCGAATGCGGCAACTCAACACTTATCGAATTTCCAACAAAAACATTAGGGGATGGCACGTCAAAATACTGGTGTTCACACCTTGGAAGAATTGTTCCCTGCTACATGATGCCAGACAACTGCAACAAGAAAAGGAATACCTGCGACAAAGGCAACGGAGCATGGATAACCTGCGAAGGCAGCTTTGAATACTGCAGCACAAAACACAACAACAGATGCCTGTGTGGTGTAGAAGCGATTTCTTCAGGCTTTATGGATACTGATTCTGGATAGCTTCAAACGAGTTAGAACCCAAAGACAACTATATATATAGGATATGCCTTATAAACAACATTAACTATAATCAAGGTGATAATAATGAAAAATGAATCTAAACAAAGCCTTACGGCAATTATATTGGCACTTGGATTTGCAGTCATTGCGCTTGCAATTATATTCGCACCACAGCCAGATGTGAATGTGACGACAGGAGGCGAAGGGGCTACACAACGAAACACAATATCTGTAAGAGGAGAAGCACAATTTGAAACATTCCCTGACCAGGCAGAAATGTACATAAGAGTCAAGACAGATGAAGCAACAGCAAACCAGGCACAAGAGCAGAACGCAAGGCTCATGAATACAGTCAAGGCAGCGCTCAAGAAAGCAGGAGTATCTGATGACGACATGGAGAGTACAAGCTACAACCTATGGCCACAACAGAAATGGGACAGAGATAGGGAAGAGTATGATATTACAGGATACACTGCCCAGCACCTGCTCAAAATAACTACAGATGATGTGACAGATGTCGGCAGACTTTTGGATGTCGCTGTTAAAAATGGAGCGAACGGGCTTGATCGAGTGTCTTTCAGCCTCTCTGACAGCAAGGAAGAAGATGTCAACAGTGAATCACTAGCACAGGCATCAAGCAATGCACGCGATAAAGCAGAAGCAATCGCACAAGGTCTTGGCGTCAGGTTAGGTGACATTGTTGCAGTATCTGAATCCAATGTCGGGTACAACTATTATGCAGCGCCAAAGTATGCTATGGCAGAATCAATGGGTTCAGACAGCAGGGCATTCGACACAGAGATCTCACCAGAGAATGTCAATGTGGATGCTTACATGAACATAGTGTATGAGATAAAACAGTGAGATTAAGACGTGATGACAAAAAGCATAAAGATAGGTAATCTTCGAATAGAGAACCAGCTCTGCCTTGCGCCGATGCTCGGCGTGAACTGCACAGCATTCAGACTTATGTGCAGTGATTACGGCGCAGGGCTGGTATACTCACCTATGATACACTCTCTCGGGCTTGTGAAAGGAGAGAGAAACAGAGACAACATAATTGATTTTATTCCTGAAGAAAGGCCGTTGGCTGCGCAGATTGTCGGTCGTGATGAGTCTGTGATGGCAGAGTCATTGCAGTTCCTCTCAGGAGCGGATATCATCGATATCAACTTTGGCTGCCCTGACAAAGAAATACTAGGGCAAAAGATGGGCGCTTATTTCTCAAAACATCCAGAGCAGATGACAAAAATAATATCTTCAGTCATATCTGCAACTGACAAGCCAGTCACTGTAAAGATAAGAATAGGATGGGACTCGCAAGCACTCAACCATGTTGCAGCTGCAAAGATTGCTGAAGAAGCAGGTGCTTCTGCTATCGCAGTTCATGGACGCACAGTCAAGCAAAGATATTCTGGAAAAGCGAACTGGACAGCAATCCAACAAGTGAAGGAAAAAGTCTCTGTTCCTGTCATCGGCAATGGAGATGTATGGAAAGCAGAAGATTCGGCGCAGATGATTGAAAAAACAGGCTGTGACATGGTGATGATAGGACGAGGAGCTATGGGCAATCCACACCTATTTACTCAATGTGCTGCGCTGCTTAGAAAAGGTGAGATAGTCCCTGACAAGGATACCTGCGAGAAAGGGAAAATGCTTCTTGAGTTTATTGATAGGTATAAGAAAGTTCAGAAGGTATATCGATGGCCAGAGATTAAACAACACGTGCTATGGTTCTGCACAGGAGCAGATGACGCAGCGAGCAAGAGACGTAATCTTATGAAAGCAAATAATGAAGAAGAAGTAGTTGAAATGATTGAAAAATTATTCAAGTAACAACAGGTCAAATAGGTCGGATAAATAATAATGTCTATATTTTCTCTCGTATGTAATAAGTCAGCAGGTCTGCCAATTAAGGTGTACTGATCCAGCATTTGCAGAAAATCTCGTTGCTGTCCTAAACCACTCTCTCTGATTTGCAAAGAAGGTTTTGGACTATCTTTTCTTTTCCGAAGGCATTTTCTTATTGATTCCTTTTATGAATTTTTTGTATGATTAACATTGAGTTAATTGCTTTTCTGACATCGAGATTTTTGCCTTCCTGACTTGGCATTATCTGGCTGCCTGCGCAATACCCTTGCCACGCTCGCAGCACAGTGTTTGTTTATTCTGTTTCTAGGAATATGTCTTGTATATATGATTCTGAATGCTCGCTAGGCGGCAATGGTGGCGCAGGCAGCTTTGTTGGTGCTATTGATGGAATAGAAATTCATGATATCTGTGGTGCAGGCAGCTTAGCAGGTGTTGTATATAGAATTAGTATTGACTTATTCAATACAAATGACACAAATGACACAAGCTTTATAAAAGCCACCTTGTTGATTAGGTATATGACTGGAAGCTTTTGGAGGGTGGTGAATAGTGTTATCGAGGATGCAGACATACTCCTTGAGGTACTGGATGCAAGACTTGTGAATGAGACGCGCAACAAAGAGATAGAAGAAAAAGTCCTCAGATCAGGCAAAGTAATGATATATGTCATCAACAAGTGCGACCTTGTAGAAAAAAAGGATCTTGAGAAAGCAAAAAGAAAACTCAGACCATGCTTATTTGTTTCAGCAACAGAAAGACTCGGAACAGGATTGCTAAGAAAAGAAATCATGAAACACGCACCGAAAGGCAAGTTCAAGGTTGGTGTTCTAGGATATCCTAATACAGGTAAGTCATCAGTGATAAATGCTCTGAAAGGAAGGGCATCAGCATCCACAGCATCAATATCAGGTCACACAAAAGGAGTCCAACTCATAAAGATCAGCCAGTATATGTACTTACTTGACACGCCTGGTGTATTCCCCTACAGAGAGGATGACCAGACAAAGCATGCTATAATCGCCGCAAGGACGTTCAGCAACCTGAAAGACCCTGAAGGAACTGCCATGGAAATCATATTAGCATTCCCTGAACAGATTGAATCATACTATGAAGTGGAGCACAGTGAAGACCCTGAAGAAGTACTTGAAAGCATCGCGTTACATATTAGAAAATTGAGGAAAGGCGGACTGCCTGACATCAACGCAGCGGCACGAAGTGTTCTTCGAGACTGGCAAGAAGGGAAGATAAAGAAGTGATAGTATGGGCTTTTCTGACTTGTTCTACCAACCCATTGCGAAAAGACTGAAGCTCGCTAAAAAAAAGCCCACAGGTAAAGGCTTGTTGATAATACAGATAGACTCAGTACCACACTCTTTGCTGAAACGATTCATAGAGAAAGGTTCATGCAAGTTCATTGCATCACTTCTGAAAAAAGGATACCACCTACACAAGTACAACTGCGGAATCCCAAGTGGAACACCTGCAGTACAGGCAGGCATCATGTACGGCGACAATTCTATGATACCCGGATTCAGGTTCTTTGACAAGCAAAAAAAGAAATTCTATAGCTTTGGAAATCCAAATCATGTAAGAGAAATTGAACAGACTCACTTCAGTAAAACAAAAGGAATACTGCATGACGGTTCATCATACTCAAACCACTTCTCAGGAAGCGCGTCAAGATCAATACTCACACTAAGTACAGTGACGAAGACAAAGAGATTCAAACGATTAAGTGAAGGTAGTTTGTGGTTTTTTCTTTTCCTAAGACCTATATCACTTCTTCGAGTCATATATTATTCACTCGCAGAATTAATTATAGAGTTTGTTGAGATGATTCTTCACCCCCTGATAATATTATTCATGAAAAGAAGAGCAATATTTAGTTTCAAAATACCATTTAGAAGATTGTTGATGAATTCTATCCTGACAGAAATCATCACGATAGGAACTATACTTGATATAAAACGCAAAGTGCCGCGCATACTTGTCAACTACTTAAACTTCGACGAGATTGGCCATCTAAGGGGACCGAACAGCACAGGCGCAGGCTTTGCACTCAGATCGCTGGATCGAAGAGTACGGAGGATATGCAAATACATCGACGATGATGAATACGATGTGTACATACTGTCAGATCATGGCCAGGTTGATTCAATCCCTTTCAGGATCATACATAGAATGAATCTGGTAGACTATATCCAAAAATGCGCAGATGTGAAAAGCTTCGGGTTAACAGGCCCACATGAAGGAACAATCACACTCATGGCAACAGTTCTAAGAAAAATAATACGATTTCTGCAGTATGTATCAGCACCACTACGATTAGCAGGCACTCTTTTGGCTAAAGCCATGCTAAAAGTGGTAAAAAGACCAAGTTCAAAATTCAACCTTGAAAAGAAAAGCATTGTTGTTGCTGACTCATGCTCAATGGCTCATGTATATTTCAGTGATTCAAAGAAAAGAATGGGTATTAAAGATATAGAGAAAAATTATCCAGACCTGATTGAAAAACTGATAAACACAAAAGGCATAGGATTGATAATGGCAAAACAAGGAAATGAAACCGTCCTATTTAGCAAAAAAGGAAAAACAAAAATTGAAAACGCAGCAAACATATTGAAAAAATATGGCGATGAACAAATACTTATCAAACAGCTCAAGGAATTCAACACACTGAAAAATATGGGCGATCTTGTGATATTTGGAGATTACAAAGATGGTGTGGCAGTCTCGTTTGCAGAGCACGTAGGTGCGCATGGAGGAATAGGAGGAGACATGACCTGGCCATTTATCATATCAAAAAAGAAATTAAATCTTAAAGATGTGCGAAATGCAAATGAGATGCATAAAGTGTTTAAAGAGTATATTTGAAGATTGTCACCATAATAGATTAAATGAGAACATGAGTGTTTCAGGCTGTCAACCAGAAATCTCAAAAAATAGGTTCAAAAGCCTTAAATAGCAATATTGTCTCATCATAGGTGGTGATATGATGGATGCATGGGGGGTTTTGTTGGCATTGGCTGTGTTGTTCATACTTACAGTATTCCCTCTATATATAATAGTCAAACTTCTTGGAGGGAAGGTATCTCTGATGAAGGCATTGGTCATAAAGGTCGCAGCAGTTGTTATAACATTACTGCTTTCTATGGCATTCGGGCTAGTAGGGCCTTTGCTGGTGGCAGTGTGTCTAATAATTCTATATATGGCAGCATTCAGAATGGGTGTGATAAGAGCATCTATTGCATGGCTGCTTGAAGGAGTTGTTCTTGTAGTGCTTATTCTCGCATTTGGTGCGCTAGGCATCACTGCTCTGAAATGGAGCTCAATCGTTGGTGCTGTAAACTACCTTGCAGGACTGATTTAGGGTAAAGTCGATAAATCTAAAATATCTCCGGATTAATTCGCGGATTCTTCTATTATCATAGCTGATTCGGAATATTTCCTAAAAATAAGGCGAAAGACATTTATTTAACAAACACATTTAAATAATGATGTCTCTATATACTACTAAGCCAACAAAAGAGTTGACTCAGAAAGAGTTCCAGAAATTTATCAAGAACAAAAAGATTATCTTAGGCAATCATGCTTTAGATCACCTAAGCAATTACCAAAGAGGCCTGTTTGATCCAAATGAACTGATAAACTCCCTACTGAAAGAGACACCAAGAAAATTGTATCTGCAGGAAAACAACAGGTACAGGATTTATTTCCGCAAAAAAGAGGGTTACAGAAATATAATCATATCAGACGAAGGGAAAAAAATGGTCATCATCTCATTCATGGATGTTCCTGACCTACCCAAAATAAAACTATAAAATGCAAAAACCAAGACATCTTGACGGAACCGGTAAAGGAGAGTTCTCCTATGATTACAAATACGACACATTGATGGTCAAGATCAAGGACAGAAATTACAAGCAATCATTCGAATTCCAGAATTTTGTCACAGACATAGATGATGAAGGATTCATAACAGGTATAAGAATATTTGACGCGTCAAAAGTGCTCAAAGTCGACAAGTATGTTCTGAAGAACATTGTTGAATGGGAGTTCAACACCCGCGTAGAGGATAACATAATCACAATCACATTCAGGTTTGTCGGCAAGGTAAGAAACCGCGAAGTGCCTTTGACAGACTTCAGCAGACAGCTATCCACCCCTGCACCAACACCTATAGCTGATTCTTATGTTGAGTGCGCTGTGAGCGCTTGAGCATTTGAACGCAAGATATTCTGTGGGTAACTGAAAGACTTGGCGTCTTAGAACAAAAATAGTCTGGTGCTGACACTTACTTCTTCTTTCTGCTAGCCAGATTCTTCTTTGCCGTACGTTTCTTATCAAGGTCTTTTTTGTAGACTATTGTCCTGTACGGTAATGGTATCTCTACACCCTCTTCGTCAAAGCGCCTCTTAACACTCTCAAGAAGATCCTTCTCCATCATGAATCCAGAGACCTTATCATGCACCCAGAAATAGGCACGGAGCTTGACAGCAAAATCACCATATTCCATGACACGCACCTTTACAGAAGTATCAGACGGCACATAGCCAGATGTATCAAAATGCTGAATAAAATGAGGGTGCTTCCTGACATCCTCAATAATGATTTTCCTAGCAGTGTCAATATTAGAATCATAACTTATACCTATATCAAGCGTCTGGATAAGTTTCTCGTCTTCAATAGAATGATTGATTATCTCAACCTCATTAGTCACACTGTTAGGTATGATGACACGGTTGTTATCCCATGTGTTTATCACAGTGTGGCGTAAGGTGATGTCTTCTATGGTGCCGTAGTGATTATTAATAGTAACTTTGTCACCGACCCTTATGGGTTCTGATATAGCTAAGAAAATACCTGACATAATATTTGAAAACGCTTTCTGCGCGGCAAAACCTACAATCACTGCAGCGACACCCGCACCTACAAGGATCGAATATGATAGAGCGCGGAACTCAGGCACTACATACACAATCAATGCAAAACCTAACACGTATATCAGAACCTGAATAACTCTTCTCAAGACAACAAACTGCGTGGTATCTGTGTGCATCTCAGGATGTTCCTGCCTGCGAAGAACCATCTTCTGAAAAGCCTTGCGCATGACCTTGTTCACAACAAGAGCAATAAGAAATGTGCTAAGAAGTATGAATATAATGACCAATACCCTACTAACAAGCGCAAAACGCGGATCAGCAGCAATTAAAAATATCTGTTCTTTAAGAGCCATCCCCTACCTCTTTTTAAGAATGCAAGGTATTGCCGTTTATAAATGTTTTGTAGAGGATAGAATCGTCATGAAACAGCTGGCACTACTACACAGCAAACAACAACAAGTTCAGTAATAACAATTCCAATAACAACAACCCTGCTTGTACCCGCACAACCAATAATAAAACCTCTGCTTGTGCTACTGCTGCCACCTAGCGAGCGAAAAGGAATTACAGCAAGGACCATCGCAGTTGGGCGAATTACATTAACAAACACAGCAGTGCGAGCGTGGCATCAGTTATTGCACAGGCAGGGAAAAACTGCTAAGTCAGAGAATCTGAGACGTTGATATCAGGAATGCTTTGTGATTTGTTAAGTGGTCTGTTAAGTAGATTGCAAAAAATATTACGAAACACACTACAAAACATACTACAAAAACAACTACAAAAAATTACTATAAAAAATTAATAATTAAAAAACCCTGCGGGAAATTGGAGTTTTGACAAAGTTATTTTTTGCAGCGCTGAGTTCTTGATGGCTTGTTGGGTTCTTGATGGCTTGTTGACTTCTTGGTTGCTATGTTGACTTCTTGCTCACCTCTTTTGTGGCTTATGCCAGTTTGGCGTGGTTAAGAATGGCTAAAACACAAGAATATACCCTAAAGCACCTTCATATCCGATAAATAGCTGAAAACGCAAGAATTAAATAGTAAAACAAGCAATCATTTAAAAATAATCATCAAACAAAAATCAGTTGGAGGTCAAAAAAAATGCCAAAAACAAGAGAACACATAATCCCGCTCGCTATTGCTGAAAGAATATTAAAGAATGCAGGAGCGCAAAGAGTCAGTGAAGAGGCTAAAATCGCATTCTCAGACATACTCAGAGAGATTGCAGAAGACATAGGCACTCAGGCTTCAAGGATAAGCAAGCACGCAGGAAGAAAAACAGTTCAGGACGAAGATATCAAGCTCGCTGCAAGGTAGGCTCCTGTAAACCTTTTTTTTACTTCTATTTTTTCTATTTTTGAAATGTCAAACTCAACAACAGTAGCATAAACAAGATATTTGTTGATATAGACTTCCATGAACCTATTCTCCAAGAAGACTTCAACATCCATGCTGTCTGCACGCAAGGGCATAGTTCTGGACTCATTGAACCTGTCATTGGTTGTATAATCCCTAATAGATATCCCATGCGGAGTGTTTGTGATAGACACGTTCCGTGAATAATTCTCATCTTGCGATCTGATTCTGATAAGACAGTGCTGAACATCAACGGTTTTCCGGAACACAACCTTACCTTGCTGTCTTAATGAACCAATAATATCTTCACCACACTCAGTGAAAAAACCTGCAAATCTTGGGTGCTGCTTCAGGAAGATATTACCATCAATTATATCAACAACCTTTGGCGGAGCGAGGTAGCGCTCGTTCTTTCCTTTCAAACGGTCCATTATCCAATGATAAAAGTAATGCTCTCCTTTCCACTCGAACATCACTCCAGCATAGCAATGAGCAGGGGTGAAGACATTAAGCTCAGGCTCTACATACTCGCCTAAAAATGAATCAGATACAGCAAACCTCATGCTCATGCTGTGCGCATTCTCGCCGAAGATAATATAGTATTTGCTGTTTATCTCATGTATGTGAGGCGTCTCAACCTCCCGGTACTTGCCAGGCGAGAATACAGGAGGAAAATCTGTCCATGTCTTGAGATCATCTGACTTAAGCAGAGCTGTGCATCCGCTCAATTCGTGAGGCTTTGCTAGGTCATTTGCAGCAAGGATGCAGTAGAACTTGTCATCTATCTTGCGGATGTTGGCATCTCTCCAGCAGAAACGATGCATTGTCAGAGGATAGTAATGACTGCCTGTGTCGGTGTTCTTGATTACAGGGTTGTCATCAAAATCCGCCCATTCCTTAAGGTCCTTTGATCTTGCTATACCGAACTGCTGAGTTGGATGATTACGACCATCAATTCTCGCAATCGCAGAATAAATCATAAGATACTCATCACCTTCTTTGAAAACCTGCATTGCCCAAAGGCTCTTGTCATTCCACGTGCCCTTTTTGCCAGGTGATTTTACCTTTCCAAGATATTCCCAGAAGAGACCATCATCAGACACAGCAAGACCGAAAGAGTTTCCATTACTCACACCTTTTGTAACCGCACCATTTGTCTTCTCATTCTCAATAAAGATAGAGTATATCCTATCATCTTTCTCAATGAGACAAAAGTCTCCATGCTTCTTGTTTTCCGGTGCAAAGAAAAGGTTTGACATGTGAATAATTACTCAGGATTCTTATTTAAAGGTTGGGATTTGTTAGCGCATGCAGTTATGTGTTGTTCTTGATAGTGTTTGTCGTCGGAAGTTCTCCGTTTTTTCCTTGTTAGAATTTATTAATCTTAAAATACAATAATAAAACATGGCAAAACAACCGAAAGATTTAAATATGTTTAAAACATACTATGATAACGTATGTTGTCAGAACATGTCTGACTCAAGGTATCATGGTTTGAGGCTGATACCTTCAAAGACCGCGTCCCTCGAGCTTTTGAGAAATGGCTGTGCAATCGAGGACTGCAAAGAAATCCTTGTAAATGGATACTCTCCAAGAAAGCGTGGCAAAGGAACTATAGAGAGATGGATGGACAAGGGATCCAAGACATTCAACGTGGTCATCGTGAAGTCATTCAACTTCATGTATGATGAATATGTATACCTCATAACACATTTCGGGAGGTTCACAAAAAGAAAATGAAAAAAGAAATGCGATGCGCGTGCGGAAAGACCGCAGAATATGTTGAGCATATGAAATTTAACAATAATGACCTAGATGGATGGAGGTGCTCCTGCGGAGAGGTGTATTACAACCCGCAGAAGGTCGAGAGGATATTGCTGCTCAACAAGCTGAAGAAGCAAAGTTTCAGGCTCAGGCTCAGCCAGGTACGCAGCAATCTCATACTCCGCATACCTAAAGAAGTCAGTGACGTGCTGGACCTGCATAAAGGCTGTGAGGTCGAGTTCATCCTGAAAGACCGTGATAAGATAGTTATACATCCAATCACCTGAATTCTTTATTCCCTTCCAGCACCCACTCCCCACTGGACTTACACGGATGAGATATTTAAACTAATTTCTGCAATAATAGAGTATGGAACTTGAAAAAGTCCGCACACTCGGTGATTCAGGTAGGTTCGACCTCTCCTGCGAATGCACAACCAAGGAAGCAAGGCAGAAGTACACAGAGGATTCGATCTCCCAGGCAGCACTCAAAGGAGTTTATACAGCACACATCACAGACGGCAGGACAGTTAAGATATTCAAGACACTGATGAGCAATGCCTGCACTCACGACTGCAACTACTGCCACAACTCAACGACATGCACTAAAAAAGGAAAAAAGTTTCAGTACACACCTGCTGAGCTGGCAAAAGTGTTCATGCACCTCGTGAAACATAATGACATACATGGACTGTTTCTCAGCTCAGGAATAGTCAAGGACGCAGATTATACAACAGACATGATGCTTGACGCTGTCAAGATAGTGCGAAACAAGTACAAGTTCAAGGGGTATGTGCATTTCAAGGCACTTCCTGGTGTAAGTTTTGACAAACTCAAGCAGGCAAGAGAATATGCTAGCCGGATGTCAATCAACATCGAGGCTACGAGTGCTGGTCGGCTTGATGAGTTCACCTCGATAAAAGAATTCAAGACAGACATACTTCGAAGACAGTCATGGATAAAGCGACTGTCGCCTCAATCAGGCCAGTCAACACAGCTTGTTGTCGGTGCTGCGGGCGAAACAGACAAGGAAGTTCTGAAGATGATGCGATGGGAGTATGACAACATGTCACTTCACAGGATGTACTACTCTGGATTCAATCCTTTGCGTGATACTGTTTTTGAGAGCAAAAAGGCAGCCCCTAAATGGCGCGCGCAAAGACTGTACAATGTCGACTGGCTTTATCGCGTCTATAATTACAAGTTCGGTGAGTTGAATGAAGTGCTGGATGATGAAGGCATGCTGCAGAACAAAGATCCTAAGACATTGCATGCGCAGAAGTTTATGGATAGGCCAGTGGATGTGAAAGATGCAGGGTATGAAGAACTTATTCGAGTGCCAGGCATCGGGCCCAAGACCGCGAAGAGGATAATCAATGTCAGGAGGAGTGGCAAGAACTTAAAAAGAGAACACATCCACAACGCAGGAGCGATACTGAAAAGAGCAGACCCATTCATCAAGGTTGATGGTTGGGTGCAAAAAAGGTTGAGGGGTTGGTGAGCGGGTCATATGAAGGATCTCGTTTTCTAATTTCTCATAGACTAGAACTGTCTAAAAAGAAAAATATATAAGTTTAAATCAATAACAATACTTAATGTCATCAAGTGTTCCTTGCAATATTCCGTATATGTTGAGTTTGATCTCTAAAAATATTCTGACAAAAGTAGATTTATCAAAAATTAATGTAAAAGATGTTTTTAGTGGGAAACCAATACCTATGCCAGAATTCAATGTCTTAGATATAGGTTGTGGTTTTGGAAAGTGGGGATTTTTAATTAGAGATACGTTTGACATCATGATTGGGCAAACTTTTTCAAAGTCAGAATGGAAAATCAATATTACTGGTGTAGAACCATTTGAAAAATGTATTGGTGAAATTCAAAAAGAGACATACAATAAAATTATTCGGAAAAATATCTTTGAAGTTATTGATGAATTAGGAAAATTCGATTTAATTATTATGGGGGATGTTATTGAACACTTTGAAAAAGACAAAGCATATGAGCTAATTGACCGATTATTTAATCATTCAGATAATATACTACTTTCAACCCCCTTAGGATTTATAGAACAAGGCGCATGGGCAGGAAATGAACAGGAGATTCATAAATCAGGATGGGTTTTAGATGATTTCAAAGATTATAGCATTATTGAATCAAAAATCTTCAAAGACGAGCTTTTTTCTGAAATCTTAAAAAAAATCCCAGATATTCCTCAAGAAAAGGATCTCGATATTCAACTTTTAGTTCTATGGTTAAAGAGATAGTTGCACTCCCTCAAATAACACCGATTAAGTCTAATAAAAGTTAAGTTTAAAGAACAAACCAATTCATCACGTAACCTGCTGGAAAGCTATATATACCACTCCTGCCTTTTTATACTGCATGAAGTTAAATCCATATTTAGCAATTATCTTCGCTGCAACTATTGGCGGTTCAAGCGGGGTTTTTATTAAACTACTACACCTCCCCTCAACTTCACTGACGTTTTTTAGAGTTTTTATTCCTGTAATGATTTTACTTGCATATCTTTCATGGAAAAAAGTCAAATTATTTCAAGGAAACTACAAAATAATGTTAGTTGCATCTGGATTAAACGCGGGTAGAATATTTCTTTTCTTCGTTGCATACTTGTACACTTCTATCGGAAATGCTGTTATCCTATTGTTCACGTGGCCCATTTTTGCTACAATTTTTGGTGCAATTTACTTAAAAGAAAAAGTAAGTAAAAGAACATCATTGCTTATTGCCTTAGCTTTCATAGGCATCATACTTATGTATTCCAATAAAGAGCTCAGCTTTGGAAGTAAAGATTTCATCGGCATGGGTGCTATGTTACTTTCGGCAATTATTTTTTCTTTAACTATGACTATTTTCAAAAAAGAATTAAAGAATTATAAAAAAACAGAAACAATATTCTACCAAAATTTAATTGGAGCAATTATTTTCTTGCCATTTATTTTTATCAATAAACCATTACCAACAATCACTCAAACTAGTGTTGGAGTAATTTATGCTTTTTTGATGGGAATAGTTGTTTATCTCCTATTTTTCTTTGCACTAAAAAAATTAAAAATGAGCCATTATTCATTATTCACATATTGGGAAGTCCCAGCAGCATTGATATTTAGTGTTATTTTCTTCAAAGAGGTGATAACATCAAACATGATTGCAGGAGGGGCTTTAATTATTCTTGCAGGATTATTATTAATAAAAAAGAAACCTGCAGTGCCAACAGATGTTGACTAGGTGGGTGATTAGAGAGTTGAGGGTCGGACACAGAAGATGTTGAGGGGGTGGTGATAGTAGGAATATGTAATGGTGCTAATTCTTGTTGTTTTGTGTCTTGTATTTTCCCTATATTGAATCTATAGTTGATTGGCGCCTTCGGCGAACCTGGAGTTTAGGCAGGGAGTATCTGAGCTGAGTGAGTGATTAAACCACCACAACATATAAAAAGCTCTTTATATATAGTACATTCATGTTAGAGGTGAAGAATATTGTCAAGAGGTTCAGGGACTTCACTGCCCTGGACGGAATATCATTCAAGCTCAACGAAGGTGAACTAGTTTCTCTTCTGGGAACTAACGGCAGTGGAAAGACTGTGTCTATCAAGATAATAGTCGGATTTCTAAAAGAGACTGCAGGTTCAATAAAGTATAACGGCAAGCTGATGAGTCAAAAGCAGCGATCGCGCGTGATAGGATGGGCACCACAAGACGACAGCTTCTTTGGCAACCTGACACTCATGGAAAACCTTGTCTACTTCGGAAACCTAAACGATGTAGAGCTAAAGGAAGCTAAGAAAAGAGCACATGAACTATTGAAACTTCTCCAGCTAAACCACAAGAAAAATGCTCTGGCCAAAGACCTCTCAGGAGGTATGAAAAGAAGGCTAAATATGGCAATAGCTATGATGCACAATCCTAAAATACTCATCCTTGACGAGCCAGAAGCAGGTGTTGATCCGATGTCACGAGTCACACTGTGGGAAGTTGTCAAAGAAGTCAAGAAGAAAGGAACCACAATACTGCTTGTGACCCACAACCTGATAGAGACAGAGAACCTCGCGGACCGAATAATCGTGATGGATGCTGGAAAGGTTGTGTTTGAGGACACACCAGAAAAACTAAGAAAAAAATTCAAGGAGAAAAATATAGAAAATGCATTTAAGAAATCTGTTGAGAAGCGCACGGCTTAATGTTCAGAAGCTCGACACTATGTTGCTGAACGACATAAAGTTATTTCTCAGAGATCGAAAAAGCCTGGTTATTGTACTCCTAACACCATTCATAATACTATCAATACTTATCAACATATACGCATTCTCAGACGTCGCAGATAACATAAGAGGTGTAGGGCTCGCGATCTGCGACAGGGACGGTAGGGGCTTTGACCTCAACTCACAGATATTTGAGACAACCATGTTCACAGGTAACTGTGAAACAGAAGTGGCTGAAAAAGTAACATCAGGAGAGTTCCGCGGAGCGATAGTAATACCTGAAAAGTTCAGACAAGACTTAATAGACGGAAGAGGAACAGAGCTCAGTCTTTTCATTGACAACTCCAAACAGACCACTGCAGTCGTTACAACCAATGCTGTGAAGGCATATGTGTCAGACCTCAATGAAGAAATAGGCACAGCATTCATCCGGGAGGCATGGAAGCAGCTCAAAGAGCTTAATGACAACCTCAGGTTCCTTGTGGTAAACCTCGAAAAAGCAAAACCTGTTGCAGTACAAATGAGAAAAGAGCTCAAAGAAATAAAAACAGAGCTTGACTCAATTGATTTCGATTCTCAGAAGGCATCTGTCGAAGAGGTTGTAGGGTTTCTAAACACGCTAGAGATTGAACTGGACTATGTTGATGAATCAATAAACGGCATTGAAGCTGAAATACCTATGTTGCTGCCTGTCAACTACACAGCAAACATCACAGACTACAAAAGAGAATCTGAATGGTACCGCACAATGTACTGCGGCAACGCATCACTCGATCCTGTATGCCCCTTGCTGAACTTCACAGACAAATACATAGAATCACTATCCACAGAACTCGTGTCTGGAAGAAATGAACTGAATTCAAAAATAATAGAACTCAATGATAGATCTGCTCAAGTTCAGGAAAGCATAGACAGACTTGTAAATGTTGTTGCGAGCAGTTCAGCTAAGGGTTCGGAACTGCGCAAAGGCATAGAATCAGTCAGATCAAACATAATATACCTTGAAGATAAGACAGACAACATCACAGAAAGCATAGAACAGCTGGATAATAGCCTGAACACATTCCTTGATGACCTTATTAGAATCACAGACGAATTGAACAACACAATAGAAGTTCTTGACACATATGTTCAAAAAGACCCTGCAACAATACTCAGACCAGTCCATGTCGAAGTAATGCCAGTATTCAAAGAGAAACTACAAATATTCTACAACCTACCCGCACTCATATCAATACTCCTGCTGTTCATCACACTTTTTGTATCCTCATCACAAATCGTCAACGAGAGAAAAGGAGGAACCATGGCCCGCATATTTCTGTCACCAATATCCATGTTCTTCTACCTTTTTGAAAAAATGATATACCTGCTCCTGCTGAGCCTCATGACAATAGCCGCTATGATTCTGGCAACATATGTCTTTGGAGTTGGAATGGCTATCGGAATTGAACTGATAATAGTTCTTATGATTTCAGCACTGGTCTACATATCCCTTGGTGTGTTGATAGGCTCTGTATCAAGATCAGAGAATACCTCATTGCTGACTTGCCTGGTACTTGGCTTCCCACTTATGTTCCTTTCAGGAGCGTTCTCACCTCCAGAACTAATGGATCAATTAGTAAGGATAGGCTCAGAATACCTGCCATTGACACTCAACATAAACCTGATTGAAAATATCACAATATATCACACAGGCCTGGATACCACAAAATTAGCCATCATGGCAGGAATGCTTGTTGTGTTCTACCTGCTTGCTGCAGTGATGATAAGGAAGAAGCCGACACTGAAATGAGTAGTCAATCAAAAAGTTTTTATAACCTTTAACCGCATATACCAATAATAAAAGAGGTAACATGGCATCAAATCTAAGATACGTACTTTATTCTCTATCTTATCTCAAGAAATACAAGTTCAAACTTGTTTTGATATTCCTTATGAGCGTGATAAGCGTAGTGATATCTCTTGTTCCTGTTGAGATTTTCAAGAGAATCATCGATGTCGCCATCCCTTCAAAAAACCTTAACATGGTGCTGATGATGATGATTGCTGTGTTCGGCATCCACCTCATAATGTTAGTGATAAATTATATCCAGGACCTCATGGTCACAGGCATCAACCTAAAGGTCACAAGAAAATTGCAAGGAGACTTCTTCAACAAACTGCTATCTCTACCTTATTCACACCACATACAACTTAACAAAGGACAGATACTGGAAAGAATGGTGGATGACACAGAAGAAGTGACAAGCTCAACATTCGATCTTATCATCTCACCTATCCTCGACATCATAGCAATAGCGATAACAGTCACATACATGTTCATCATCAGCTGGAAACTAACACTTGTCGCGCTCGCATTTGTCCCTCTGCTAGTAATAATGATACTACCTATCAACCGCATTGTGAGAAAAAAATACACTGCAATCAAGAAAAGATACGCTGATGTCTACAACACAATACAGGAAAAGATAGCAGGCCTAAAAGAAATAATCTCAAACAACAGGAAAAACCACGAACTAAGAGACCTGGAAGCACACCTTAAAAGCTATAATGACCTCGAGTATGACTACGAAAAATTCTCACTCAAACTAAGCAGCGCGATATCAATCATCATGGACCTTGCACCCTACGCAGTCCTACTATTTGCAACATATGAAATCATACAGGGCAGGTTCCAGGTCGGCACACTGCTTGCGTTCAGCATGCTGATGCCAAGACTATTTGGACCTATAGAAGCTCTTGCAAGCAAAGAATTTGAATTCCAGACACTCGGCGTCACTGCAAAAAGAGTGTTCAGCACATTGCACGACACAAAACCTGTCAAAGAAGGTAAAGAAACCATAGTTAATGTGGAAGGACATATATCACTTAATAATATATGCCAATCATTCGGCAAAAATATATTATTCAAGAACCTTAACATAGATATAAAACCAAAAACAATGGTTGCAATTGTTGGCCCAAGCGGAACAGGCAAAACCACAATACTTAATCTCCTACTGAGAACAGTTGAACAAGACAGAGGAAAAATACTCTTAGATGGAAATGAAATTGAAAAATATACAACCAAATCAGTAAGACACCATATGGCTGTACTCAATCAAGAACCATTCCTTTTCTCAGATACAATCCTGAAAAATATACTCTATGCAACACCACAAGGTAATATCAAGAAATACACAGAAATGACAGGAATGGATAATCTAATCTTAAGACTACCTAAAAAATCACACACCTATGTTGACAGGGAAAGCGGTATACTAAGTGAAGATCAGGTAAGGAGATTGGCACTCTCGAGAGCACTGATAAGAGAACCAGAAATACTTCTCCTGGACAAACCTCTCGAAGGGATGGACAACAAATCAGCATCAAAAGTCGCAAATTCCCTTTACAAACTTAGAAAGAGCACAACCATACTAGTTGTGACAAATAATCCTGCAATACTAACAAAAGCAGACAATATAATAATACTCAATCGTAGAAACAATCATACAATCATCAATGAAATGGGAACACACAAACAACTTCTGAAAAATAAGTTATATAGAGAATTGACAGGGTTCTAAAAAGCTACTTGTGCTACCGTTGCCACCTAGCGAGCCTAAGCCCCTAACTTAAAAAAACCTAACGCAGTTGGGCGAACAACATCAAATGACACAGCAGTGCGAACGCGGCATTGGTATTGCGCAGGCAGCAAGCCATGCCAGGTCAGGAAGGTAAAGAATCTAATTCTCGGCAAGGTAAAGAATCCAATTTCAGCAAGACAAAGAATCCTATTCAGGAATGTAAAAATTTCAATGTCAAAACTACTAAAAATTCATATAAAGAATCGATAGTCTAAGGGGCCCCTTCGGGGAAAATAGAATTTAGACAAAAATATTCTTTCTAAAAGCTGACCAAGCACCTTTTCCAAACTGAACAAGCATCTTTGCAAAGGCTGGATAAGCGCACCTTCATTGACAGAGCAGAAGGCTCAGAGGAGTAAACCAATGGGTGCTACTTCTTTTGAATTAACTGTGGACAGTATTTTAGAAGATTTCTTAAATTAATTATGCCCTTTGATAAAGTATCAGAACTAATCGTTTTAATTTTTCCATCCCACGGATCATAGATTTTATAGCCGTATTTAGTTGGTTGAATCACAATTATGAAATGTGGTGCGTGAGTGATTTTCCACAAGGCGAATGAATCCAGATAAACAATAGCTGGCGATATTTTTATTCGGTCATTGATTAAATTTAAATCGATTTTTTTATGGATGACATCAATTTTATTCGAAAACTTAAATTTGTTGATGAAAGCTAAGAACCACTTATTATCAACATAGAAATCGAGACCTAAATTATGATTTTTGGCCATAAAATCCAAGTGACCAATTGTAAAATTATCTTTTGAAAAATTCATAGCATAATTAATTGTATTTAATTCTTCTTTTTTAGAAATCTTCTTTTCAGTCAATTGTAATAAGTTTACAGCCAAACAAGTTTCAAAAGTGGTCTGGGCATAATTTTGAATCTCCATATATTTAATGATGAATAACCACCTTATTAATCTTATGCCCCTTAGTTGATGATTCGTGCATGACAAATAGTGTTTCAAATAAGCAACACACCACTACTACAACCACTACCACTACTTCTTTTTAGATTTAGAATTCACACGTTTAATTCGCACTGCCTTTTTCTTCAAACCTTTCAATCCTTTGCGCCTACCGCTTACCTTACCTCTCTTCTCACAAAGAACGCATCCAATAAGATTAGCAATATTGCGATCCTCTGGTATAATTTTCATACTCACCTCAACCACAAGGCGGTCACCTTTCTCAAGAGTATAGGCATCATCAGGTATAGGTATAAGACCTCTTGCAGTCTTGATACCAATTATGTTTCCTGCCTTACCAAGCTTTTTGTCAATAGCACCTATTGTCTTCCCGACAAGTACGCCAGAACTTGCAACAAGCTCTATCAGCTCAAGCTCAGGAGCAGAATAAGTTGTGCTGTCCATAACCCACTTGACTATTGCAGGAGATGACAAAGAAAGGGAGATAAGTCTCCCACCTATCGCCGCAGAAGGCACCACACTATCAGCACCAGCTTTTACTGCAATAGACATAAAATTATAATCATGAAGACTTGTTATTATCTTGACAGAATCAGATATCTGGCGTATCTTGTTAATACACAGTATAACATCAGAGTCATCCTCAAGAGTTATTATAACAACAGTCGAAGGCTTGCCCACTCCTGCGTTCTCAAGCACTTTACTCGTCAAAGGATCTCCTTGTATATGCTTTATGCTACCTTTAAGGTAGTGCGCCAAGATATCTTGTTTCTCAATCAAAGTTGGTACTATGTGACGCTTTTCGAACTCGCTGACAATAGACTGAGACAAAGGGTTATGACCTATCAACACATAATTAATATGTCCTGAATACTTAACCTTATCCTTGTCTGAATCATCTTCTCTTCTTGCTTCAAAAGGAAGGGCCACAAGATGCTGATTAATCATACGCTCCTGCTTATGCGTAAGGACTGCAGAACCCTTTGTAATAATAAGACAAGCACCATTCTGCACAACAACAAGCCTAATCTGCGTTATGAAATGCAGTATCTTCTCAAAATTGTTATGCTGGATAAGATAATCAAGACCGTCAATCAGCACAATCGCGTTAGGCACCTTACGAACAAACATATGGATAGTCTCATACAACTGCTGTATATCTATCGGATCGACTGAAAGCTGCTGAGTATCTGTGTCTGTCAGCCAGACAATAGGTGTTGTCTCAATACCATAATCTTGTCGTACACTCGTAGGATTACGAGCAGTTATGATAAGACCATAACGATTCCTGTACAGATGAGTTAACATAACCTTATGCGCTATGTCACTGGACCTCTCGTGCGTTATGAAATAACTCTTACCTGTCTGCAGCAAGTACTTCTGAGCAAGCTTATGCTCTAATTTCCTGCCAGGAACTATATGCTCACCTATGGGCTGTATAGTCAGGAACTTATACTTTATGATACCTATTGCTATGAACACAGACATCACAAGCGAAAGCAGGTTGTTGTGAGGAGGAAGATAAATATCAAAGAAAGGTAACAGCACACCTGTCGGAATACCTATCATTATGGGGAACGCGCTTCCAACCAATAAATAAAGCATCTGCTTCTTCTTGTCATTCCTCTGCCCATAGAAATACCTAAACACAAAATGCATAAAAGCATAAAGGAAAGGTAGCGCCTGGAACCAGACAAAAAAATAATTGTATACCGCACCATATGAATAACTCCACAATTCAATACCATATCCATAACTCATAACATTTGGCGGAATAAGATCGACAATAACCTGGTTTCCAACCCATAACGCGCCAAGCATAAAAACCATAGGTGCATAAAAAACAATCCTACCATATTTTGTCGTGAAGAAATTCTTTTTCTTAAGAAAAGCCCAGACGAAATTAAGCATGAAAAAAACTGAAAGTATGTAACCAGTATAGGATATCTTTGCCCAAATCATGGCAGTAGGCTCGTAAGGTGTAAGCCACATCACAAACTTTCCAAGATCCCAAACAGCCTGACCAATGAACACAGCAGCAAAGAAACGATTCACACGAGAATTATGATTAAGCAGCAGTATCCAGAGCGCAAGGCCAAACTTGACAAGGAAAGCGACAAGAGATGCCATGATGATTATCCATGTCCACCCTACACTACCATGATAACTTGTCAGAAGACCAAGTACCATAAAGATTCCCGCTATCAGAGCTAAATATCTTGTCTTCATACTATAGCCTCAACTTGTTCTCATCAATCAACATTATAAGTTTGTTACCAACCTCTATCTTAAGGTCATCACCAGGAATCTTCTCCAGACCAGTGGCAGTGTCAACACCTATTATCTTAGCGCGGTCTCCAAGTTCCTTACGCGCCTCACGCACAGTCCTGTTGACAAAAGAAGATTCAGGCACTACATCATACTCAATAAGCTGTATACCTTCCCTGCTCGTCATGGCCTTCATTATCCACTCGACAGCAGAAGGTTCCTCAGCAACCATTGAAAGCAGCCTGCCTCCAATCGACGAGGGAGACACTACTTGATCTGCACCTGCAGACTCTGCAATCTTAACATGCTCATGATTATTGATCTTTGCGACAATATTAATCCAGGGATTCAGATTTCTTATGACATGAATACCAAGCAATACCTGAGAATCCTCTTCCATAGCCAAGACCACGTTCTTGGCATTGGTTATGTTTGCCCGACTGAGAATATCAGGACGAGTAGGATCACCATTCACAAAATGGACGTTACGTGACTTCAAAAGTTCTGGTCGGGTCTGCTTATCTATGACCACAATCTCCATACCCCTTTCTTTTAACTCCTGGAAAGCTGACTGAGTAGTAGGATTCCAACCGCAGAGTATACAATCAATCTTCTTACTCGTCTTTGTGACACCAAACATACTGCCCAGGTTTATAGATACAATCCTGCTTGTTATCTGTGAAATAACAAGGGAGAGAGTGATAACACCCAGCACCATTATACCCAATGCTATGATGCGCCCAGCAGTTGTGATAGGAACTATATCACCATAACCAACAGTTGCGACCGTAGTCACAAGCCAGTACAATGAGACGAAATAAGGATGCGCACCATCCTCATTAATCATAGTCATCAAAGCAGGTCTTTGCATCAGCTCGATATGCGCAAACAAGATTGTCGCAGTGATAAAAATAAACAACAAAGTAAGGACAAGAATTGCGCGAGGAGTAAGCATCTTCCTGAAGAAATCTATCACACTAAATATCACAGACACCTTCTTCCTTATTCCCAGCATGCTACGTAGTGACTCGTCCATCTAACCAACCCAGAAACATCTAAATCTAACTAAACATAGAAACAATTCCACCTCTTTTCCCATATATAATGTCCAGGTAGTTATTGTTTTTAAAGTTTTTGGTAGGGATTGTTTCAAGAATATAACCCTAAAGCCCTGACGTGTCACTATAACTACCTTAGAGTGCTTCTCAAGAAAATATGAAACCTGACAGCTCATTTTGCCCTGCTTAGGTTACAAACTCACCACATATTGTTGTGAGGGGCTTAAACCCACAAAAACAGCGTGTAATCAACGCAGACAGGTGAAAATAGCTCCTGAACCGAAAATATTAAAAACCAAGGCTGTTTTAGACTGTGTAATCTTTAATCGTTCATATAGGAGGGAATTAAATGGCAACTCAAAAACTACTTCCACTTGCTGCAATGGAAAAAATACTCAAGCAATGCGGCGCTGAAAGGGCATCAGACAAAGCAAAAATAGCTCTTAAAGACGTTATAGAAGACATAGCTGCAGAAATCTCTGAACGCGCAGTCAAACTTGCAGTGCATTCTGGTAGAGTAACAGTTAAGGCAAGCGATGTCAAACTCGCAGCTAAATACTGAACAAAATGCCAGAAGACGAATGGGATGAATGGGGCAGTGACAGCCCTGATGAAGACAAAGTGTGATAAGATTTAAATATGAGCACTAAATTAAACATTCCATGAGTTCAAGATTATATAGCAACAGACTGTACAAGAAACGACCCAAACCAGGGGTCAAAGCTCCTGTAAGGCCAAAGGCATTCAAGTCAGAGGAATCAGCCAAGAAATGGGCTGAAGAAAACCAGATTCAGAAATTTAGAGTTGAAGCAATAACAGATAAGAAATTCAAAATCCGAATGTCCTGATTCTAAAGGTGTTGAGATGCTGGAATGGATATTTAACAAACTAGATAGAGATGGTCCTGACCAGCTTGAGCCAGATCAGATTTCAAAACTAAAAGAGCTCAACATAGAAGGATTAGAATTAGAATCAAACCATTGCCACACACATAAAGATGAGATGTCTCCAAAAATCATGTATGCATATCTTGAATGTGTATTGATAGGAACAGCCTATGGTAGTGGATTTAAGGTCAGTCCACACATTGAAAAAAAAGATCCTGGGTTTCTTGATGTTGTGCACAGAATAGAAGATTGCTACAAGACATACTGATTCTAGTGTGGGATAAGTCAATACTACTTCTGTCTACAACACCAACAAAGCTGCCTGCGCCACCGTTGCCGCCTAGCGAGCCTAAACTTCTAACTGAAAAAAACCTAACGCAGTTGGGCGAACAGCATCAAATAACACAGCAGTGCGAGCGCGGCAATGGTATTGCGCAGGCAGCCAAGCAAACCACGAAGTCAGCCAACAAATCACCAAGTCAACCAACAAACCACGAAGTCAGTCATTATAAACCACGCGCCTGCTTGGTGATTTTTATTTTCTCTATTAAGAATCGATAACAAAAATACCCCTTTGGGGAACGAGGAAAATTTAGACCTAAAGCTTCTTTGCCAAACTGAAACAAGCTTCTTTTCCAAACTGAATAAGCATCTTTGCAAAGGCTGGATTAGCACATATTCATTGACAGAACCTACCCCCTGACCCATCATTCACATTCAATAACTAATCCAAAAGCAAAGCTCAATAGTCATACTTAGAAAAAAATATATACTGCTTTGTTTTGACGTGAATAACATGAACAACAAAACAAAACAAAAGCTGCTTTCGCCGCTTGGCTTAGGTGAAGTAAAAAAAACAGATAAAAACTCGCTACCAATAATCTATCTTAGCTTAGGAGTCATAGCGATTGTGGTGCTGACAGATGTAATGCTAAAAAGACCTGTCTACAATAATTGGTATGTCATACCAGGACTGACCCTGTTCATAATCGGGTTTGTGCTAAGAGGTCTTGGACATGTTGGTCTTGGAAAGAACTTTGCTTATGAAGTAAAGGTAAGGAAAGACCATGAGCTTGTGACAAAAGGCATACATAGCATGATAAGACACCCTATGTACACAGGTATGTTCCTGCTAGTAGTTGGTATATGCCTTGTGGTGCAGAGCATGTTTGGGATAATCGCAACCATTGTCGTTCTGGTTCCTGCAGGAATGTACAGGATAAATGTTGAAGAATCAGCTATGCTGAAAAAGTTCGGGAAGAAATATTCAACATATAAGAGAAAGACAAAGAGTCTGGTACCTTATGTCTGGTGATACACGGCAGTGATCTAGTGGTATGATACGACCCTCCCAAGGTCGTCACCCGGGTTCGAATAGTGAAAAGCAGATTTGCTTTCACACGGAATTCCCGGCTGCCGTATTTTAAGGTGTTAGGGGATAAAAGACGGTTTGTTTACTTTTTGTGGGCTTGCTCTGTTTCCAGAACCATTCGAAATAATTCTGTGAATGCGGGAGGTGTGATTTAAGTCTTTTTTGCAATAATGATTTGATATAATGGTGCAGTCCATTCATCTTTCCATGTTATTTCGTGTTTTTTTGATATTGCTCTTCGCACCTGTCGGAATTGTTTCAGTAATTTTTCATCTAAGCTTTCATCATTTAGATCTATTATGTTATCTACGATGAATCCATTTTTTTCTAGATTGCCAACGAGAGTTTGTTCTTTCCAAAAATAATCTGTTAAACATAGGTTATTTCCGTTTGGAAGATACAAATTATTTGTGAATGGTTCTCCATCCTGTAGGTCTTCTTGTGCGTCACTCCTAAGTTTTTTATTAAAGTCGTAGTGGACAAAATCAAATCTTTTTCTAAAACTTTTAGGATTAAGTCCTAATAGCATTAGGTTGCCACCTACTTTTAAAGCACGGTAGATTTTTAGAAAAGAATCATCAAGTTCTGTTATACTATCAATAACTGGGTGAACAAAAGTCATTGCACATGCTTCATACAGTTGGCTGTTTGGGATGGGTCTATTTTTTGGGATGTGTTGAAAGTGCAATCCAGGTTCATTTTCGTAATTTGATCTTGCTGCGTGGATGATATTTTGATAACAATCTACACCCGTTACTTCTTTTGCACCTGCTCGTAATATGTTCTGGCTACTATTTCCTTGAAAACAACCAAAATCTAATACTTTTTTTCCTTCTGGTCCAAGAATTTTATATGCTGTATGGTACGCGACTATTTCACTCGGTAATGCTATATTGAATTTTTCATACGTTTGAGATGTATCTGATGACCAATAAGGAGGGGAATCGACCATATTAATTACTAAAGAGTGGTGAAAGTATATTAACATTTGTGATGATAATTGTGACTATAAACAACAATTATTTAAATACGAGATCATTGCATACTTGCATGGATACATCAATACTAGAAAATATTGGTTTAACAGGAGTTGAAATAAAAGTTTTCATAGCATTATTGGAGTTGGGCAGTTCAACAGCAGGAAACGTTGTAGACAGATCAGGCGTGCAAAATGCTGTTGTTCACAGAGCTTTTCATTCCCTTATCAAGAAGGGATTATTAACGTATGTCTACCAAGGAAAGATTAAACAATATCAAACAATAGAGCCTAAATTATTACTTAATTATTTAGATGAGAAAAAAGAAAGAATCAGAAAACTTATTCCCGAGCTAGAAGCAAAGAAGCAATTACAAAAGAACAAGACTCGAGCAACAATTTTCCAAGGTGTGAGGGGGATAAAAACGCTTCTAAACCTTATGATTGATACAGAATCAGAAAATTATTATGCATATGGCGGACCTCAAAAAGCAGAAGATATACTAGGTGCGCCTTTCTGGGAGATTTTTCATAAGAAAAGAATTGAAAGAAAAATTGATGGAAAATTTATATTCCACCAATCCCTCCACAAATGGTTCATACAATTGAATAAAAAAAGATATACCGAAGTCAAGCTTACGGAGGAAAATTTCGAAGAAGTAACTGAAACAATAATATGCGGGTCTCATGTTGCAATAATAATCTATCTGGAAGATCCTTTCGGTTTCTTAATACAGGAAAAATCAGCAGCGCAATCATACGAACGTTTTTTTAATATCCTGTGGAAGGAAACCCAATAATGAATATCTTTTTTTAAATGCCCTGGCCGCGCACTCTTTTCCAATTCTGATGTGCTGACCGTAGGTACTGCAAAATGTTATACATTTTATTGTCAACTCTACAAAAAGCATATAAATAAAGATGGAGCGCATAGTACTATGACTGAAGAATAAGAGGAGGTCAGTCTTCAATTATTCTGACGTTCCTTCTCTTATTTTCTCTTCTAAAACAGATTTCATAACTTTTATTTCTTGAGGTTCTAAAAGGTGACCTATAAAGGGGATATTAGATGTAAAACCTTCATCGTATTGATCTATTCTACCTTGAATGTAGTCTTGGCTCATTCCCCTATAGTTTCCTCTAAGCCTCTCCGACCTTTCTGCATAGTCACAAGCGGCATTTATTATATCTGGTTTTGAGTACATTTTTTCGAACTGTCCTAATTTAGTAAACTTTATATTCTAGTTCTTTTTTATGTTTTATAGAGGTGATATTATGTCTAGAAAAGCTAGAAAGTTAGATGTTGCATGCCCAAATTC
>JABMQF010000053.1 GCA_013203345.1 Candidatus Woesearchaeota archaeon | reverse complement strand
TAAATACTTTTTGTTTGGCTCTCAATGCTTTTCACATTCAGAATATACTTTCAAGTCAGTCTCACCATAGAACATCTCAAAGTTCATAGAAACATTTTTCTTACCTGATGATGTTAAAACACCTACATGACCTTTCTGCGTTGATTTGTTTGTAGTATTATCCATACTCAAAAAAACAAAGCAGTCAATGTCAAAGTGTTCGTTGTTTTGAATCACAAAAGAAATGCCGTCTAATGTCTTGTTTGTTTCAGATATGAAAACATCTTCATGTAAGGCGTTTAGAAGGGATACGTTGAACTTCTCTTGTTGTTGAACTGGTGCTGTACAACCCACCAGCAGAACCAATAGTATAATAGATAAAAATAATTTCATGATATCGCCCAACCAAGCCCTAACTTTACCTCTGAACCAGCCATATTTATACACCTGAAAAAAGATATGATTTCTTGAGGTGCACGCATCTTCCACGGCGAATCTGCAAATGAAGCTAACACAACCTTAAAACCATACTTTCTTGCAAAACGTATGTTTTGCATCATACGACCAATGCAAACAGCACGATTATCAGTCTTTGCAGATAAAATACCTGCAAAACTGAAACCTATTGTAACCCCTTTTTCCTCAGCTATAGATGCCATGACATGATTCAATCCTGAAGCACGATGATGCATAAAATCTCTGTGGTGATTAAACTCAAGACCGTAAAGCACATCAGGCCTTGTCTGCTCAAGGATATGTCTTATCTGCATCTGATCATCAGGTGCTTTCATAAAAAAGGGACATCCTTTCATCCTTGCAGATGATGCTGTTGAAAGATTGATTTTTGTCTTTGATTTCAAGTATGATATGTCCTTTGGTTTATCATATACAAAGCACAATCCATTCAAACCTAATCGTTCGGCCATCTTGATGAAACTTTCTTCATCATCCTTTGGAAAAACTATGTCTATCATCATATAAACCTCAAAATCCAAACAACCTCATTTTCTGTATTGCGTAAAATTCTCTTAACCACATTATGCCAGACTCAAAAATACCAAGACTATCAGGGGCTGGCTCGAATTTCAAATTAGATCCCATATGAGCATATAACTTTTTGAATATGAACTTTGTTCTCGGAATATGGAATTGTGATGTGACAACAGTCACGCTCTTAACATCATTGTCCTTTAACAATTCCCAACAGAACACTGCGTTCTGGATTGTACTCTTTGAATTACACTCTGTCATTATCCTTGTTTCAGGAATGTGATTTAGCAACATAACCCTCATCAAATCAGCTTCTGGCACTTTCAATGAAGTCTTACCCCCACTCAATAATACCTTTGAATAGTTATTCTTCTTGAATAAAGACACTGCCTTGCGCGCCCTATCAACCATAAACGCGCTTGGCCTGCCATTATGCTGTGGGCGGCAACCTAAAACCAGCAACACAGTGCGAAAGCTCATGATATACTTACCATCCAATCATCAAACATCTGCTTGTCAAAACCAATAAGAGGTGTTAGTACCGTAAGGCCATATTCTTTGTAATTATCTGGATTGAAATCGCCCAATAAATCCCCTACAACAAGCGCAGTACAATCACTTGCATCTTTAAGAGACGTGATGATTCTTATCTTATAACCATAAGAAAACCTACTTAGAATAGAATGATCGAAATCGCCAAACAAAGAGACACAGCACCCTCTGCGCATGAAAAACCATGCTGCAAGAACATCATTAACATTTCTAATCATACAAACAACCTTTCCGCCCATACCAAGAGGAAGCCCGCCGAAACAATAAATCTTCTCAGAAAATATAAAAGCACGATTGTGAATCTCAACACCAACATCTAAATCATAATTTTTCAAATTAACTTTTAGATTGAACTTAGTGCAAATATTATCACCAAGCAGAATATCAATCTCATTTGATTTTTTAGGAAATTTCTTGTTAACACGATGTGTTGAAACCCTGAATTTTGATGGATTGTCTTTTTTGACTATTTCTCCAACATAATCCAGGACATTTTTCTCAATAGACCCTATATCATTATTCGAAACAATGGCAGGGCTTATGGATACAAGACCGAATACGCGACGTAAATGGTCAAGAGCAGACACCTCCTTAGTATAAACAAATACCCTCCCCCTTACCTTAACAACTTCACCAGATATATCATTATCAGCAAGACAGGCCTTGATATTAATAACCAATCTGTCCTCAAATCTATCTCTATTCTTACCTTTTAAAGCCAGTTCTCCATAACGACATATGATACAATCCATGAATTCTGAATAATCAAGAAAAAGTTATAAATGTTATCAAAAAGATGGAAAAAAGCATCATTAGTTGATTTAACGCTACATACTCCACAATTACTGCCAAGTGGGCTTAAATCGTAACAAAAAGCATTGTTGCTGACATGGACAATTCCAGCAATAACAACAACGACACTGCCTGTGCCCGCACAACCAATAACAAACCCCTCTGCTTGTACCCGCACAACCAATAAATCATCCGCCCTGCTTTTGCTACTGCTGCC
>JABMQF010000003.1 GCA_013203345.1 Candidatus Woesearchaeota archaeon | reverse complement strand
CCTTAGGTTCTTCCTTAGGCTCTTCCTTAGGCTCTTCCTTAGGCTCTTCCTTAGGCTCTTCCTTAGGCTCTTCCTTCTTAGGCTCTTCCTTAACTTCTTCTTTATTTACCTTAGCTTCAACATTAACAGATTTCTTATCTTCTTCCTTCTCTTCCTTTTTATCTACGTTCTCTTCGTTATTCTCTGTTTTCTTCGCAGACTTGGCTTTCAGCTCTTCCTTCAGTTTCTCAGCTTCAGCTTCTTCCATATAAATCTTGACCCTATCTGGCAGCACAACATCCGGAGGCATTATCCTTACCTGTATACCTACTGTCCCTGTTTTAAGGAGCGCAGCTGCGTATGCTCTTCTTACACCTACTATTGCGACATCCCCACACTTCTTAAGATATCCTTGGTAAAATCTCCACCTTTTTGATCTTGAACTAGGTATTTTCCCTGTTATGAGTATCTCCACACCCAATGCTCCTGCATTCATCACATCACCAAGTACCTTATGTCCTACTCCCTTGAACCTTTGCGTTCCAAACTTCTCAAGTGAACTTGCAATCCTTTCAGCAACTATCTGTGCATCAAGGTCTGGTTGCTCTACTTCGCTTATCTCTATCTGAGGATTATCCAGAGTAAAATTCGCTTTCAAATCCTCTGTGAGCTTCTTGATATTCTGGCCCTTCCTTCCAACTATTAGACCCGGTCGGGATGCGTGAATTATGATCTTCTCGCCGAGAGGCGTCTTAAGCAGCTTGATATGACTATGTCCAAGATTCTTCAACTGCTTGGATATAAATTCCTGGATTGCAAGTTCCTTCACATTTGATGCAACAATTTGTCTTTCAATCATTTTTCAGCCTCTTTGTCAGGACTGGCTTCCTGTTCGACAGCCTGTGTATCTTCTGGTCCTGTCGGCTTTTCCTCTTTATTTGGTTCTTTATTCTCAAAATCATGCTCTTCAACCTTCGAATCAACATCTGCTAACTTCTCTTCTATCTTTTCGTCCGTTGGCTTTTCATCTATCGATTCATTCGAAGATTCATCAGCAATATCAGACTTCAACTCTTCCGAAGATTTCTCCTCAACATTTGTCTTTGCCTTCACTTTTGCTGCTTTCTTACCTTTCTTTGATTCTGATTCAACAACCTCTGTAACAACAAGTTCGACATGAGTCCTTTTGAACTCTCGTCCCTGATGTCTTCCATGATGTACAGGTCTTGCAGCTTTGTGAGCGCATAAATGTATTATCTCAAGATCACCTGTGTTAAATCCTTTTGTCTGTGCATTTGCTTCAACCGATTCAATCAACTTCAGGAAAGCTCGCGATGATTTAACAGGATACCGTCCTGCTGCCATCTTGCCAGGCTTATGACCCAATCCATTTGTGAATCTCTTGAAAGGAATTGCATGCGTCTTCTCAATAGCACCATCGAGAAACATTTTAGCCTGACCTGTTTTTCTATGGCGCAGATAATTGCATATCTCTATAGCCTGCTTAGTACTTATAGCCAGATCTCTACCTAATGCTCTGGACATTCTTTCCTTATCAAATCCTTGAAATGCGTATTCTGTCATTTTATTTTACGGATACGTTTGATGATGATCGTGTAGCACCAACTCCTGGAGATGAATGCGCCACTCTTTTCCTTGTATGAGAGTACTCGCCGAGATAATGCCCTATCATCTCTGGCTGGACAATCACTTCCTCAAATGATTTTCCATTGTAAACCTTGATTGTCTTTTCAACCATCTCGGGTAGGATTATCATTGTTCTGCAATGCGTCTTGACTGGTTTTGTACTTTTCCTTAGGTTTCTCAAAAGTATCTTCTCCTGATCTGTGAATCCTCTCTTGATCTTCCTTCGGGCATCTGCAGGAAGCAGGTCTGCCAACTCCTTTATGCCCATTTCCTGGAGCTCTTCCATATTCTTTCCCCGATAAAGGAATTCCTTTTTTACCATTTTTATTACCTTAAGACCTCTTTTTTCTACCTGTCTGCTTTGGCGCAATCATTCCCACCTTTCTTCCAGGTGGTGCGTTTCTTGAAACAGGTTTGGCCTTTGATTTTCGAGATGATCTTGCATTTCCGAATGGATGGTCAACTGCGTTCATTGCTGAACCACTTACTTTTGGCCATAGCTTATTTTTTGCTTTCATCTTATAAAAATTAACTCCTGCCTTAAGTATTGGTTTATCAAGTCTTCCTCCTCCTGCTACAACGCCGATTGTCGCCCTGCATTTAGGATGGAATGACTTGCGTTTCTTGGAAGGAAGCTGCACTATTACATTATCTTTGAATCGTCCTACTATTTTCGCGAATGTGCCTGATGACCTGACAAACTTACCGCCATCACCAGGCATTCCTTCAATATTATAAACCATAGTACCTTCAGGAATATCCATAAGTGGTGAGGTATTGCCTGAATTTGACTCAGTATCTGGACCGGAAAATATTGATTGTCCAACCTTCAATCCTTCTGATGCTATCATAAGGCATTTATCACCATTGTTGAACGTGACTTGTGCTAGAGGTGCTGAATGTCCCTGGCAATGAACTATATCGAGTACCTGTCCTTTGAGAGATTCATCAGCTGTCCTTACATGTTTGGCCTTTCCAACGTACCTGAAGCTTGGCGCCCTGTATGTTGGACCGCCTTTTCCCCTTGCCTGTTGTATAAGTCTTTTTCCCATTTTATCCGTATTAACTTCACATAAGTCCTAGATCTGTTGCAATGTCAAGAGCAGGATTCTCTGGTGAAAGCCGCACATATGCGCGCTTCTGCCCTTTTGGTGTCACAAGTGTTCTTACTTTGACCACTTTTACCTTGAATGTCTTTTCAACCGCTTCCTTAATCTCAGGTTTTTTTGCTTTAAGATCTACCACGAATATGAGATTATTCTCTGATTCCATCAAACGGATAGTCTTTTCCGTCGATAGCGGGTAGTGTATGACCTTGTCGATTTCCATTTTATTCCTTCTTTTCCTTTGGCCGACTATAGAACAGATTTTCAGTACCTAATCTTTCTACAGCTGCTTCAGTAAAAAATGTAAGTCTTCCCGGAACAGATCCAGGCGCAAGTAGTTCTGCATTCAATTCATTGACTGGAACAACATCAACACCAGGAACATTAGACGCTGACTTCAGCAGAGGACAATCTTTTGAAACAACAAAGAGAGGTCCTTTCCTTTTTCTGTATTTTCTTCCTCTCAATCTTGCCTTTCCTGCTCTGTAAGTTTTCTCTGATGCTCTGGATAGTTCTGCTTCCAGACCCAATTTCTTCATCGCATCGACGATACTTTTTGTTTTGTCAATACTTTCGAAATCGTTTACGATTATGAATGGGTATGAATCAGGCAATGCATGACCTCTCTGTATGACAAACTCTTTGCCAATTGTGGCGGCTATTGCACTTCTTATTGCCTTCCTTCTTTCCTTTATGTTGAGCTTTCTGGCCCATATTTTTGATGCCTTAGGTGGATGTGATCTTCTTCCACCGACAGTACCTGGTGCGAATGCCCCTACCCAATTGAATCTTGTACCATTCCGTGAAAGTATCTTCCTAGGCACTCTAGATATTCCATGACCATAACTTCCTCTATACTTCCTTCTCCTTCTAGAGAGTTCAGCACTACACTTCTTACCTGCATGCGGGTCTGAACCATAGGGCTGCCTGTGATTAGCCTGCAAAGTTTCAACAGCCCGTTTTATGAGGTCGGGTCTGACCTGTTCATCGAATACTTGAGGCAGTTCCTTACTACCTTTTTCCGCGTTATTCAGGTCAAATATCTTAATCTTCATGTTCAGTTGCCTTGTTTCGATTTGGTACTTATGTATTGAACAGTCTGTGGTGTTGTGTCTGCTTTTTTGTCAGGCCGCAAGGCTGTTTCCATCCTCACAATTCGTTTAGAAGGACCAGGTATACTCCCTTTGATCAACACATATGGATTTTTGACAGTTCCATATCTGATAAATCCTCCTTCTGCATTAACCTTAGCATAATCATCACCTATCATCATAATCTGTTTATTGTAATCTATTCTGTTGTGATAACCCATCTGTCCTGCGTGAGCCACTCTATACATGAAATGAGCCTGTCCTTTCCATCCACCAAGACTTCCAGGACCTCTTTTGGTCTTCTCAGACTTATGATGGCGAATTTTGACTCCGAATCTCTTGACAGGACCTTGTGTTCCCTTTCCTACTGTTACTGCGTGAATATCAACAAACTGGCCTTCATTAAGCACATCCTTCACACTCAGCTCTTTTCCAAGGTGTTCTTTAGCAAAAGAGAGTTTTTCTTCCTTGCTACCGCCTATTGTTACTTCAAACAATTCTGGCTTCTTTTTACCAACCCCAACCATCTTAGGCTGTGTCTGGACTAATATCCTTAAATCATCAAATTCTTTGATAGAATCTAAATCTGCAGGTGCCTTATTTGGAGTTGTTATCTTACGGGCAAGTGCTTTGTCAACTTTTGCCATAACATCTCCTGATGGCTGGATTGTCTTGTATTTCTTAGTATAGAACCTTACGCCCGCTATCCTTAAAGGCGGACATTCAACAATTGTCACAGGGATTGTGACATCCTCTCCTTTTGTTATTGATGTCTTACGACCATCTGTAATTATAATATGTGTCATACCAACTTTATATCCTGCAAACCCCATTAGATTTGCATCCTTAGAATCCGAAAAAGTCTGAACCCTCTTATACTCTCGTTTAGCCCTCACTCTAGGCCAGAACTGCATGCTCCCATGTCGTGGTCTGTGTGCTTTGGGCATTTTTACACCATTTATTCAGAGATATAAATAGCCAGGGAAAAAGTAAATAAGCCAAAATAAGCGATTTGCATCGTTATTTTTGTAAGGGGCCTATTTTTGAAGCTTTTTCAAGAATTAGAGCTTAATTAAAATAAACTCGTATTGAAAAAGCACCTTTTCAGGCTCATTTATTCCTGCAAAGCATTTAAACATCGAATAAGTCGTTTAAACGCCTAATCTGAACTCTTCAAGCAAGATTTCACTCACTTATAAACTTTACTCATGTTTAGTAATCAATACTATAAAACAAACAATCAAAATCATCAAATATTATCTTGCACACCCTTTACAATACCTTTTTTCAAATCACTAGCCCCCTTCTCCAATCTTCTTACCCTCATCAATATCACCCTCAGCCTTTTTATCCTTCTTCCCCTCAGCACCCTTCCCATCTCCCTTATTCCCCTCATTTCCTCTTTTCTTCCCCTTCCCTCCCTCATTTTGCGCATACCTTGCTCTTTTGATAGCATAATTTGCAGGATTCTTGATATATTTACAGAAATTATCTGGTTTACACACTCCAAAACTCTTGTAGTATGCAGCATTATCACAATTAGGCGGAAGCACCTTTTTCTTATGCTGTTTAGCATATCTTATCTGACCTACAAAATACTGCTCACGCAAAGGATCTCTATTTTGTTCATTCCATTTCTTCATCCAAATCTCAATATCATCATACTCCCAGCCGCAACTAGAAAGGAAATTATTTATTATGAACACAGCACGTTTCTTGCCATCTTCCAATCCTTTTGCAAGCAGCTTTATGCAGGGTGGAAAGAATTGTTCAGGTATGGCAGTCTGTACATCTTCATATTCCTTTTTCAATTCTCTTCCAAAACTTTCCATATCATCTTTCTCTCGTGCTATACGTTCTTTACGAGCTGCAAAATCAAGTGCTTCCACAAGAAGTGTTGTCGCCTGTCCTCTTCGCACATCCCTATCCAGGAACTTGCGTCCAAATGTTATGTTTTCAGGTTCAGCTGATTTCTTATCAAATTCCAATACCTCATCAGAACTTACAATAACTGACGCCAGACCTGACTTCTCGTGGTAAGAATATGGTGCTCTGAATAGATGTCTAGGTGCTATCAGCACAGTATCTACCTCTACAATAGATAAAGGATTGAACATAGGAAGAACATCAGGGTTATTACAGCATTTACTGCCAGAATCTATTGATTCCTTATCCATAATAATATTACACTTAGTGCATGTTCTGTATTGATCTTCAATACCTGCTGTGATAGAGGATCCGCAAGAAGAGCATGTGAATTGCACTTTCTTCTCCTCTTCTTTGCCAGCCTTTAAACCGCAGTTCTTGCACCTGTTAATGATTAGATCCTTGTAAAGTATACCTGTATTCTGTTCAAACTCCTCAACAGTATAAGTGTGATTGCCTGCAAACGTAACCCTATCAGTATCCACCCTCACATGTTTTTTGCTTATATAATCAAGAAGGTAAAGAGCTATCTTCCTAGGCCCTTCAGGGAACAGATCTTTGGTCATCTTTTCATGTATCCATTCAGGGAATGCCTCAAATGGCACTCCGATATGAAATCCTTTATTGCCTGAGAACTTTACAGTCACTGCCTCGATACCATGCTCTTTCAAAGAAATAATGAAAAGCCAAGTCACAAGCTTGGCAAATTCCCAATAAGGACAATCTATGTCGAGCACAAGATCCCATCCAATTCTAAGATCGTCATATTCCTGTCTTTTGAGGTTAATACTTATTCTTTGGGGGTTCGACCAAATCTCTTCTGATACATGAAATGAAGTGACACCATTCCTGACTTGTTCCATCACATCATTAGGATATACGAGAACATCAGGCCTTTTACCATAACCTTTGCCCCCATAACTACCCACAGATTCCTTATTCAACGCTGCATTGACTATTTCCTGCTGTACCTCTAAACGTTTATAGTGTTTCAGAACCCTGCTTAGGGTTATTGGGTCGAGCCTGGTTGTCATGTATTATGATAATTGAGAAATTTATTTAAAACATGCAGGTTTAGTGTTTAAAAGGTTTAAGTGTGTTTAAAACAAATGGTAAACATGGACAACAAGGATGATCTTCTGAAATGGCTAGAAAAGCTTAAGAACGCGCAAAAGCCAATCGTTGTTGAAGGTATCAATGATAGATCTGCCCTTGTCAATATAGGTATTGACCCTTCATTAATCATTATTCTTGACCGTCCTTTGTTCGCTGTTGCAGAACGCGTAGCCAAAATGACAAAAGAGGTCATAATCCTCACAGACCTTGACAAAGCAGGGAAAAAACTCTTCATAACTTTAAAACAGGATCTCACCAGACTAGGTGTGCGAATAGATTCTAAATACCGAACAGACTTATTCCGCCTTTCCAAACTCAGCCACATTGAGGGTATTGATACATATTTCAGCAAGTTGTGATACACAGGTAAGCCAAGCCAGCAAAAACACGCCCGTCGTTACCCTATTATTTTGTACCAGTCTAACAAACTACCCACCAACACATACAAAAAACTTATAAACAAAAAAACCAACCAACACATCATTAGGGGGAATGATAATGTCTGCTACATCTAACCAGGTCAAAACATTTGTACTGCTTCTTGCACTGACAGTAGTGCTGCTATTCGTAGGCCAGCTTGTAGGCGGCGCGCAGGGACTGACAATAGCCTTCATCATAGTGCTTGTCATGAACGGAGTATCGTATTTCTTCTCACACAAGATAGTGCTAATGATGTACAAGGCAAAAGAAGCAAAAGAGAATGAATACCCAGATCTATTCAAGACAGTAAGAGAGGTAACAAGGCTTGCCAAAATTCCTATGCCAAAGGTTTACGTAATCCCATCAGACTCTCCCAATGCATTCGCAACAGGAAGAAATCCTAAACACGCGGTTGTAGCATGCACTAAAGGAATCATGCAGCTCCTAAGCAAAGATGAACTAAAAGGTGTCATCGCCCACGAGGTAGCACACATCAAGAATCGTGATATTCTCATTCAGACAGTTGCTGCAACAATTGCAGGAGTGATCTCTTACACAGCCATGATGGCAAGATGGGCAGCCATCTTTGGCGGCTTTGGCGGTAGAGATGATGACAGTGGAGGAATCATAGGTTTTCTTGCACTAGCTATTGTAGCACCACTAGTAGCTATAATAATCCAGTTGGCAATCTCAAGATCAAGAGAATATCTTGCTGACGAAATAGGAGCAAAGACAATTCATAATCCTTTAGCGCTTGCCAGTGCTTTAGAAAAACTAGAAAACGGAATAAGCAAAAACCCATTAAAATTCGGCAGCCCAACAACATCTTCTTTGTTCATCGCAAATCCCTTCAACGCAAAAGGATTAATGAGTCTCTTCTCAACCCATCCACCTATGAAAGAAAGAATCAAAAGATTAAGAAAGATGGGTCATTGAAACAATATTTTCATAATTTATTCTTTTTTCAAATACAATGGCAATTTAGGTTTGAGTAACAGAAGCAGTCATTGAATAAACCACATAATTAACACCTAAATTGCACTAACTTCTTATAGATATTACAGCACCAAAACAACCCTGTGATTAATTTGCACTATTTCAATTCACATAAACAAACCAAATCAGAAAAACAGAAAGCAAAGCAACAACCATTTTAAGAATCATCTGATTTCATTCAATACATCTCTTAAGTCTCGTATGTGATGATCTGCTTCACATTCCCTGAACTCCTTTTCAGGGTGCGCATAGAGATAAGACCTACGGTAATGAATACCATTAGCGAATTGGATTAATGCGATGTCTTTAGGTGAGTCACCTATTGTCACGATACCTGAATATTGATTTTCTCTTAAGAAATCAATCAGAACATCTTGTTTTGTTTTTTCCGGGTTCCTGTGATTGTCGACTGCAAAATGTTTGTTGTCTGGAAAATACCTGTCAGTTCCTGTTGCTTTCATGAAATGAGGCAATGTTTCATGGTTTGTGTTTGATATCAGGATTTGGTCATGCAGACTTTGGTCAATAGCGTCAAGCACTTCGTGAGCATGGTCTGTGGGGTTTATGCAGTCATAAATGACGTCAGGAGATTCATAGCTCCGTGTGAATGCAGCTCTTTGAAGCTCTTGATGTGTTTCAGATTGCTCTTCTGGTAGGAGCCATGCAAAGTACTCGCACCAATGTTGACCATAGAACCGCGTAACATCTTCCAGAGAAAACCGCTGTCTGAATCCTGCCTGTTCAAGGACAAAATTAGAGTTCTCCAGAACAGCTCCTTCATTGCCTTTTTCCAACACTCCGTGAAAGTCCCATACAAAGAGCTTCTTTTGTTCAACTTGTTGTAGCATGAGTTTTTAGAAATAATGTTTATTTAAAAATATTTATGGTCTAAGAAGGTACCATAAAAGAACTCATCCCCCATACCTCTCGCCCAAAACCCTCTGTATTTCATTAGCTTTCTTCACACCTATCTTACCGACTTTCTGCAGCTCTTCAGGTGAAGCTATCACAACACCCTTGACACTGCCAAACATCTCAAGCAAAGGCTTTGCCAGTGTAGGCCCCACTCCAGGAAGTGAAGATACAATGTATTCTTGTTGTTCCTTCAAAGTCATGGGCTTCCTAGATCCATGAGGATTATATTCTTTGAAATCAGGATCCTGTTCTCTTTTAGCAATAACACTCATAAGCGATGCTGTCTCCCTAACATTCTTTGTCTGCAACACAGGTATTCCATAACTCACTATTATCGTCGCGAGCATCCCTCTTATTGCATTAGGGTGTATATTTCTCTGTGAATAAATATCCCCATCACCTTCAACTATAATTATAGGTCTTTCAAATGTATTCTTTAATCTCTTTATTTGATCAAGCAATCTCCCATCGACGATGGAATCAACAAAATCAGGTATTTTTTTGTACTCTACTGCAACTCTGCTGGACAAAAGATAATCCCCTACATTCAATGTCTTCATATCTATTTCAACACCCATGTCTGCAAGTTCCTTAATGACTCCTGCGGGTTTTTCACGAGAGTCTGCTATTACCTTTAGATTGGTTTCTGGACTAATATACTTGTCAAGATTTGAATCCTTACGTTCAACAAACCCATGGAACTTTGCCTTCAGCGTATCAAGTTCTCTATACATTCTTTTCTCCTTATGATGTGCACTCCATCTGTATCCTTCATCTCTTGTTCCTTTTGTGAAAAGAACTAAAACCCTTCCTTTTTCTTGTCTTCCTGTTCTTCCTCGTCGCTGTATTGTTCGTATTCCTGATGGTACTGGCTCATAAAACATTACAAGATCCACACGAGGTATATCTATACCTTCTTCAGCCACAGATGTTGCAACAAGACAATTAAATTCTCCATTTTTAAATTCTTCCAGCATATTTTTCTGTTCTTTTTGTGACAAACCCGTTCCTCTTTTCTTGGCTTGTCCAACAAATAATTTTGACGTTATACCAATACTTTCAAGTTCTTGTTGCGTATTCTTCGCACTTTCCCTATATTGATTAAATATAATTATCTTAACATCTTTTTTCTTATTTACTTCATCGCTAATGATTTTCTTAACCATTGCCAGCTTCGGATGCTCTACCTCTTCTTCTATCAATCCTCTTGTAAGTATATATGCTGACTTGATATTCAAATCAATAGCAAGATTCTTGACCGCCTTAACTTTTGATGTCTGAGCCTCTTCGTATATCTTGCAAAAATATGCGTTCAAAGGTGCGATACCTTGTGTCTCAAGTAGTTCTATTGCATGCTCAGCTTTCATTGCTTCTGCAAGTAATGAAACTGTTTTCAATATCTCAAATGATTTGTCTCCTTTTGCTATCTCTGAATGTAATGCTCCTTGCAGTTTCAGTATACCTATCTTTCCCATACCCATAGATTTTTTTACATAACCATGATTTCTTGCTTCAGCTAGTTTGCTTTCATAACAGTCTTTGAGATGCTTTTGTACTCTGCCAAATTCCTTCGGAAAATCCAGTGGAACCCACACAACATCAGTCTCTTGTATGTATGGTTTCACGTCAGGATCCTGGTCTGTTCGGAGCTCTACTCCTTCAATGTATAAGTTGTCGCAAACCTCTTTGATCTTCTCTGTGTCTGTTCCAGGGCTTGCTGTAAGAGCAAGGACTCGGGGATACCTTGCTTTGCGATTGTACTGTTTTGATATGAATGTGTATGCATACTCGCCTGTCGCGCGATGCGCCTCATCAAAGATGACCAGGCTGACATCACTCAGATCTGTTCGGTTTGATATGATATCATTCTCAAGACCTTGTGGTGTGCTAAACACCACCTTTGCTTTCTTCCACATCTCTGCTCGCTTATCTGGTTTCACTTGTCCTGTGAATACTGCCAGTTCATCTGATTCTATATCAAAATGCTTGAGAAATGTAGATAGATGCTGCTCAACAAGAGGTCTTGTAGGAGCAAGAAATAATACTTTGCTGTTCGGAAAACACTTGAGTCTTTGTGATGTAAGCATGAGTGCTATCAACGTCTTTCCCAAACCAGTAGGAAGAACCACAAGACAGTTCTTATCCACACAGGTGGATAAAATACTCTCCTGATACAATCTTGGTGTGATGTTCTTGATCATCATCTTGTACATAGGCGTCTTTACTGGCCGTGGTATGTTATATGAGTATTTGTTCCAGCACCTTTCCAGGGGCCTGGGTGCCTGTTCAGCAGTTTTTCCAGTCGTTTCTATCATCATCACACCTCTTTTATTTAAATTTAGGTCAATATCTAGTATATTTTGTCATTGAATAGAAAGTGTATTTTAGGGTTTAAATAGCTCATCCGGACATGTCCAGTGTCTTGTGAGAATCAGTAATCATGCCCAGGCGCAATCACCTTATATGGTATCTCTATTAGTCTCATTATGCTGTTCTTCATCTCATCAGGCATTGATGTCGGCAAATCCACCCGTCCCTGCATCTTGTTTCCAAAAAGGGTATCTCCAGTGAAAAGGATTTTGTCTTTCTCATACCATAAGCAAACACTCCCACTTGTATGACCTGGGGTCTCTACAACCTTAAGACCTAAAAACTCAGCAGGTAATGGCTTGAGATAGACTGAAGAGAACTTCTCTGCAACCACTGCGTCTAGCACAGTGTCATCTGGATTGTTCTTGAACGCAGTTATCTCATCAGAAGATGCATACATCTCTGCGTTAGGAAAAAGGTCAAAATTACCACAATGATCATAATGAAGATGTGTAAAAACTACAACATCTATCTTTTCAAAATCTATTGCCCTTCCAAGGAAATTTTTGAGATGTTCCCTGTCTGTCCTATTTCCTGTATCTATGATTATCTTTTTAGCAGAATCAATAAAATATACATTACTCTTATCTGAGCAGCCTGTAAATTTCCATACATCGTCTGATATCTTGCCAAACATGAAAAAATAATGGGTAGCGCATCATTTAAATATTATTCCATTTCACCACATTATATGGTTATTAAGTTATTAGGTGCTGCTGATCTGCTGGCAGCTATTGTAGTCATATTATTGCATTATGATTTTCTTATAGGTTGGAGAATAGGTATTTTTTTCGCATCATATCTGATATTGAAAGGTTGGCTTTTGAGAGAAGATATAAACAGCGTGATGGATATTCTTTGCGGAATATATATTGTAATCCTGGTCTTTGGTTTCTCCACATTTGTTAGCTGGATAATCGCAGCATATCTTTTTCAGAAAGCAGTTTTCTCATTAGGTTGATTTACCAGTTCTTATCAATATAGATAAAGAATACAGTGACAACAAGTGCTCCGACGACTAATGCTCCTATAATAGGTAGTATTCCGCTTGCAAATGTTAGTAGTGCTGCACATCCTGCAAGCGCGGCAAGAGTGAATACGTATATATATCTTGAACCAAAGAATGTTTTGCTTCCATTGAAAGGGGGTACAGGAAGCATATCAAATAAAGCAATCCATATGTTAATCATCATAGCTTGATGGAACAACACAATTCCTGTGGATGCATAAATTATCTTGAGTAAAACTGCAAACAACATATTTGCTATTGGCCCTGACATAGCTATCCAACCGAGGTGTTTCATATTGAGTTCATAGAAGAACTTACCAAGCCTGTGTGCAGGTAGATGAGTTATGACAAGCATTCCTGTAGCCAGGAAGAACAACCTGCCGTTTGATATGAACACAACTACAATACCTATGACCAGACCTACAAGCCATGATTTGTATTGTGACCTGTAGCCCATCCATGTTGCAATGGTCCTGTGTGCAATTTCGTGAACAAGAAACGCAGATGCAACAAAAAATATGTTCAGTATCAGATTTTTGAATCCTAACAGCGCATCAAAACTGTCCACACCCCATGCTCTAAAAGAAAATATGAATGATAGTGCAAGCACTGTCAAAACAAGACCTGTTTTCTCAAACCTTTCAAGCCGCCAGTACTTCCTAACCTTTGACATAAAGTTGCGCCAGCTGTGCATAACAGAAACAATAGCTATTTTCTTTTATAAAGGTTTCTTTGATAATCAAATCACAAACGATTAAACAACATCCACTTCACAAGACATTCTCTTCTTGATCATGATCATCATCTCTTCCTCATGTCCAGCACCAACAACAGCCAGTATAGGCTCATCTGGAAATTTATGCATAAGCTTTACCAAATTGTTTGCCATGATAACATTTCGCTGTCTCACAAGAACATCATACACATTAGGATATCTTTTCTCGAGATGATTAAGTAAAGTCTTTATAAGTTGTTTAGATGGAACTTTAGATAGGTCCAGATTTCCATCTTCTATTCCCAACTCTTTAAGCATCTTCTTCTTGAACAAGACTGATTTTATAAGTTCTGCAATAAACCTAAACTTTTCTTTCCATGTTAAGTTTTGAGAAAATTTATGCAATGTCTGGTCTATATCTCTGTCTATAAGCGCTACTTTTGCCTTTGTCTCGCCCGCCAGCTGCACTGCCCGCTTCATCTCTGATCCAGGAGAAACCCCTACAGCATTTCCAAGCTTGCGCTGAATCCATCCCCCAATCACTGCAAACATGAATCCTTTTAATCCTACTTTAAGCATGGCTGCAAGTCCAGGACGTGTTTTCTCATCAGTCATAAGAGCATGAAGTCGTTTCCTGTCAAGCTCAACAGCAACTATTGCAGGCGCATGCCTCATGAATGCATCCTCTATTTCCTTGATACTTTCAGCTGATATGTGTGAAGTACCAATGAGTAAAAGATTATTATATATCATCTAATACCTTTTAAAAGACAGGTTTAAATATTTTAGCCTTATTTAGACTACATCCTCATAGTAAAATTTATAAACATAGGAGAAATATTCTTTATCAGTTCGCTTTTTGGAGCAAAGGAGGGATTATCATGCTGAAGATGGAGCGCATTTCAGATGTCTATGACATGAAGGTTTTCACAGATAATGGTGAGTATTTTGGCGATATTGAAGAAGCCATAATCACCAAGACCAAGATGCATGGCTGGAGAGTGAAAGCTACTAAAAATTCTTATCTCTCTAAGGTATTAGGCTCTGCAAGAGGGGTTATCGTACCGCACCAATTGGTTAAATCAATAGGTGATGTCATGATAATCAGTAAAGCTGCTGTGCCTAGCTCTGGACCTGAAGAAGAATAAATTAATTATGTGGTATTATTCTTCCCACAAATTTTATATAGTATTCTTATAATATTACCAATATGAGACAGACTGTTCTTGAGGATATTGGACTTACACCTACAGAAGCTAAAATATATCTTATTCTGTTAGAACAAGGCGCAAGCCTGGCAGGAGCCATATCCAGAAATACAGGAATTCATAGAAGATCAGTATATGATTCCATAGAACGTCTTATCCAAAAAGGTCTAGTATCATATATCAAATCTAACAATCGCAAATATTTTGAAGCTGTTTCACCTGAACGGCTAATAGAGATTCTAAAGAAAAAAGAAGCTGATGTAAATAGTATCCTGCCTGATTTAAAGGCTCTGCAGCAGATGGGGAGTGATAAGAACGAAACATTATTCTTTCGAGGAAAAGCTGCTCTGAAAAGTGCTTTTGATGATCAACTCGAGACTGGCGAAAATATATGTATGTGGGGCGCGACTTCAAAAGCAACAGACATACTCCAGTTTTACTTCCCTCATTTTGACACAGAACGTGTAAAAAGAAAGATAAAGATAAGACTCATTTTCAATGAATCTGAAAGAAGTTCTGTTTCAAAAGCAAAAATCCCCCTTTCAGATATTAAGTTTGTTCCTGATACTGTGAAATCAGATACTGCGGTTAATATATATGGAAAAAACATATGCATAGTTGCTTGGAAAAGTGACCCTATTGCTGTGTTGATAAGAGAAGAAAGTATTGCTGTTGGTTTCAAGAGTTACTTTGAGTTCATGTGGAATTTTGCTAAGAGGTGAATACATAATGATTAATGAATTGATGATGAATCAGATTATTGTTTCTGTGATACTAGCAACACTCGTATGTCAAATATGGAAAGTCATAGATTCTTCTTTCAAAAAAAAAAAATTCTCTCCAGAAGTTTTCTTTGCTAATGGGGGTATGCCTTCATCACATTCAACTTTTGTTTGTTCTCTTGCTACCAGCATTGGTCTGGTAGAAGGTTTCCTATCATCAATCTTCTTTCTCTCTGTTGGGTTGGCAGCAATTGTTGTGAGAGATGCTTTTGGTGTCAGGCATATCGTAGACCAGGTAAGGGAAGCAGTTAATGAGATAATAAAAAAAGAGAAGATAGGTGTAAACAGCGTAATCAGGATGGCAGGACACACACCAGTACAGGTTTCTGTAGGTGTTATTTTGGGTATAGTTATACCTTTAATCATCAGCATAGCATTTTAAGATATTTAAAAGACATAAGAAGATGATTGTATCAGTTTGTAAGACTCTCTATCTCTTTACGCGTTGTTGGTGTAACCATCATATACATCGACATAAGACCTTGTTTGAGTGTTGAAGGATCAGATATCTTACTGTGTATTTTAGGCCTGATTATCCATTTCTTTTCAAGTTGTGAGAAAGGATTTATGAAATAGATTATTACATCATGTGATATTAGTTCATCCCATCCTTTCACAAGCCCGTCAAAATTATCCTTTATATTGTAAACTATTATTCCTATTTCTCCTTCTTTCATGTCTTTGATTGTCTTGGATAAATCAGTAGGCCAAGGATGTGCTAAATAAACATGTATTGTTCCATCTTTGTTTTCTATCTCTAATTTATTTCCTAACTTCCTTATATCTACTATATTCTTGATTATCAAATCCCTATTCTTAATATATCTGGCGAACCATTCAATAATATATTTTGTAGGAAAATCTGGTTCCATCATGTACCTCTTGACAATATATCCTATTAAGGAATATTTAAATCTTTTTGTGTTTTTATTCAGGTGTATTACTAAAAGAAATAAAACTGAATTACCCATCCCATATGCAATCATTCGCAAAAGGATGGCTCAGCATAATGCATCAGAGCTGAAAAACAGTAAAAGGTAGGATATAGAAAGAAACAATGTTATCAGGGTATATATGGTATCACATCAACGAGATTATGCGTGTCAACACACTTGTCCGCAACCTCTTTCAGTTCTGAAGAAGATGAATTGAATGCTATGGACAGCCCGACTTCCTTGAATGCCTCTACGTCAATGTCACTGTCTCCTATGTATATCACCTCTTCCGGCGATATTCCCAGGTCTTCACACAGGTGTATTATTATCTCTGCCTTCTTCTCCCTTCCTACACCTATAGGCCATACAAACTCCCCTGCGACCTTGCCGTCCCTGATGACAAGTTCATTAGCAAATACGTGGTCTATGCCATGATCCTTCTGCACCCTTCTCGCCGCGTCGATGCTCGAACCGCTGATCACTGCGGTGATATACCCTCGCTGTCTGACGTGGCTGAATGTCTCCTCAACACCCGGAAGATACTCCAAAGAATCAACAAGGTCATAATAAGGCTTCGCGTCCTTTCCCTTCCACAGCTTGACGACAACCTCCTCTACAAGACGATCATAGTTTGTATCCATATACTTCTTGGTAAGCTCCTTGCCCTGCTCCAATGTGCCGAACTGCTTGTGCATCTCCATCCAGAAGTTTGCTTCTTTGAAGATGACACCGTCCATATCAAAGCATATAAGTTTGTATTCCATTTTCGATACCTACACATTCACCTGTGATTCCGCTTTCCCAATGATATCCTCATACTTCACCAGCCTCGGCAGTACATGTTCGCGCAGGTATTCCCATGTCTGCGTCTCCGCGGCGCCCGCGAACCTGCCCGGATTCTCAAGATATTTATCCAGCTCATTCTCACTCATCGGAAAATTCTCATCCTCACCCAGCCTTCTGAAAAGATCATTGTCTGCTCCTTCCTCTTTTATCGCAAGGCCTGCTGCGACAGAGTGCTTCTTTAAGATCTCATGCATCTCCTGCCTGTCAGATCCATCTTTTGCCAGGTCCATGAGTATCGCTTCTGTTGCCATGAACGGCAGCTCTTCATTCAGCAGTTTCCTTATCCTCTTAGGATAGAATGTGAGTGGCCTTCCATTCTTAGGATCAACATTCCTGTCTGTTATATTATTCGCGAGTATGAGTATCGCATCTGTCAGTAGGTATGCCTGTGGTATGTCCATCCGGCGTATCGCGGAATCGTCGAGTGTCCTCTCAAACCACTGGTCTGATGCTGTCTGGTAGAAATTACCCACAAGGCCTGTAAGTTTCCTTGCCAACCCGCATAGCCTTTCGCTCCTCATAGGATTGCGTTTGTACGCCATCGCACTGCTTCCTGTCTGTTTCACTGCGAACGGCTCATCGACACACTTCTGGTTAGACAATAATCTTATGTCCTTTGCAAACTTTTGCAATGACACCCCTACTCCTGCAAGTGTTTCAACAACCTTTGTGTCAAACTTCCTGGAATATGTCTGCCCTGTGACTGCGAATGATGAATCAAACCCTAGCTTCTCAGACACCAGCGCGTCCAGTCTCTTTACCTTCCCATAATCATTATCAAAAAGCTCAAGATAGCTTGCCTGCGTGCCTGTTGTTCCTTTAGCACCCCTTGCCTTAAATTCTATCCCCTCTACATAGTCAAGGTCCATGAGAAGGTCCTGGATATACATTGTCATCCGTTTGCCTACAGTGGTCGGCTGCGCTGGCTGGTAATGAGTATATCCAAGTGTCACAAGATCTTTGTGATCGTAAGCAATACCTGCCATGTTGTGTATCACATTCACCAGGCCTTTTCGCACAAGTCCCATCGCTTCTCTCATCTGGATAAGGTCTGTATTGCATCCTACAAACTGTGATGTGGCTCCAAGGTGTATTATGCCCTTTGCTTCAGGGCAGTGCGTACCATATTCATATACGTGAGCCATCACATCATGCCTTATATCTTTCTCCTTGGCCCGCGCGACATCATAATCTATTGTATTCTGCGCCGCGACAAGCTCATCAATCATGTCAGGTTTCACTACGTCAAGCCCAAGCTCCATCTCCGCCTCTGCCAGCGCTGTCCAGCATCGTCTCCATGTCTGGAACTTGAAATCATCTGAAAATATGTGCTGCATCTCCCTGCTCGTGTACCTTCCTACGAGAGGTTCATTGTATACACTAGTATCCATTTCATCTCACCTGCCACATAATCATTTTATTACAACTTGAGTATAATACCCCGCAGCTTGCTGCGGTTATAAATTTACAAGTTGTAATGACAGAAAATCCGTCTTGAAAATCGCATAATATCCCGCAGCTTGCTGCGGTTGGGATAGCGATTTTAGGATTTTCGCTTTATTATCTCTTCTAGTTCTTCAACTGTCTGTATGTCATGATTGCCTTTCACATCCCCTTCTGATACCCAGTTGACAAATATTGTTTTTATTCCCAGCTCCTTGCAATAGGTTATGTCTTCATCGCCATTACCTATATAATACAATGGCTTGCCGTGCTCCTGTATGAACTCCTTGAAGAGCTGCCTTTTGTCAGGTTGACGGTGCATAGGACTCTTGTACACTATGTCAAAAATATCATCGCATCCGGTCTTCTGCAATATTGGCCCAACACACAATTCTGGTGCTGAGGTTATCAGCGCAAGGCAGTAATCATTCTTCAGCCCCTTGAGGTAATCCACAAAATCTGTTACCACATCATCTGCAGACACTTCAGCGACAACAGACATTGCAAAGAGGTTTCTCGCAAATTTTGTTCTCGTCTCTTTATCCACATCCCCAAGATATCGATGCATGACCTCATATAATTTACCAAAATAGTCTTCCAGTGCAGAATATTCCTTGACAGACTCGTCCTTCAGCAGGACAGACATTACATTGAACCAGCCCTTGTGCGCACTCTCAAAAGGCCTTGATCTCATCAATGCTCCGTCAAGATCAATAGCTATGATTTGCTTCATTTTATTATCCCTTCCAGTTCGTCAGGATGTGTTATTGTATAATCTGCATAATCCTCTTCTCCACCAGCAGGATGTCCCCACTTGACAAATATTGATTTTACGCCTTCCAGTCCACGTTGGAAGTCGCTCAACTTGTCTCCTATCACATACT
>JABMQF010000002.1 GCA_013203345.1 Candidatus Woesearchaeota archaeon | reverse complement strand
GATTATGACACCAGATATGTGTATTCTCGATGAATATAAGCCATAGATTGTGTAAATAGTTTTCTATTTTTCCGACGGTGTCAAGAAACATTTAAATACCATCCTGACTTTTGATTGCCTATGCTACGAGTGATATTTGATACCAATATCTATGGTTTCCTGATAAAAGAGAATGATGTTGCAGAGCTAGAAAGACAAATGGCTAAGGACAAGAAGTTCATTGTTTATGGCTATATACCTGTACGGAAAGAGCTAAGGGCAATACCCAAAGCAACAAAGCTGAGTAGAAAGACAAGGACACTTCTATTGAGCATGTATGACAGGATTACAGGCAACCACTTCCTGAAACATTCAATCAAGATTACACATCTTGCCAAGAAATACTATGATTACTACAGGAAAGAAGGCGGCATTTATGGTTGGGATACCAGCGTGCGAATAGATTTCATAATCGTCGCCTGCGCAAGCATGAATGGACTCGATATTGTCTATTCTGCAGACAACAAGACACTTCTAGGTAAACCTGCCCTGAAAGCATACAAACACATAAACCTCAAAGAAAGTCTGAGAACGCCTGACCTGCTAGCTTATTCTGATCTGTTGAAGAAATTCAGGAACCAATTATAATTTGTACACTCTTGTTGTTGCCTTGATGAATTTATTGACATCACTTATGAACTTAGGATCATTTTGCGCTTCCTTGATTGCCCTATCTAATTCAGCATCTGTCAGTCTAGAGCTCACCCTCTTTTTGACCCCTTTTTTCATACTTTCTAATTTAGTGTTTGATCTATTTAAAGTTTTCTCATTCTTCTTAGTAGTTTCACCAAACATGTTTATCTATTCAAGAGTAGTTAAAATTATATATAAATGTTCCTGTTGGGTGAATGATTTGGTCTAAAAATCGCCCCTGACAACTAAGATGATTACACATAATAACAAAGGTTAAATAATCATACCACTCCGAAATATATATTGAAATGGAAATAAATAATGAAATAACAACATATGATGTTATGGTAGTATACTCAGAATCTGATATAAATAATGCAATATCTAAGAAAGATCTGGGAAAAACCCCTTTTTCATCAAAAGGAAGCTGTGGAATTTACAATGATAGTTACCGCTATTTTTTGTTGAAATGCAAAAAAATGGGCATCAAAGCTGCTTTTGCGACATCCAAAGATATTATCGGACCAGGTCTGTTCCAGAATTTTTGGATATATGATAAAAAATGGATTAGAAAGCATAGTACTGCATATTCCCAGGTTATTTTCGATAAATTTGTCCCTGACACTATTGAACAAGATGATAAATTAAAATTATTTTCATCAACCAAATCTATCTATATGTTCAATAATAAAAAAATAAGTGCTCTGTTCCAAAATAAATCAAATACTTTCAAACATTTTGAAGAATTTGCAATACCTACAGTAGTAATAAATAATCCTTCAAAAAAAGAAATGATTCTGGCCAAAACTAAATTGGATAAAATTTTGAAAAAGCACAGATCAAGTGTTGATTTTGAAGAGGGCTATATAATAAAAGATATAACCGGAGCGGGCGGCTTCAATATACATAAAGTATATTTTGATAAATCTGGCTTTAAAGAAATTCTAAAACACTATGAATTTGACAAAAAGAACAAAAAACGATTATCCTACATCCTTCAGCCATTTATTAATTGTGATACTGGCTTTGAATATAATAAAAAATATGGTGGGCCTATTGATTTGAGAATCATAGTGCTCAACACTAAAATTATACAAACCTACATACGAATTGCTGAAAAAGGAAAATTTGAATGCAATATACATCAAGGTGGCAATTTGTTTTACATATCAGAAAAAATCATCCCTGAAGCAGTTTTGGAGATGAGTAAAAAAATAATCAAAAAATTGGGTGCAGAGATAAATTTGAAACATAGTTTGTATGCTTTAGATTTTATGATAAGCAATAATGGTAATGTGTATTTTATCGAAGGGAATGATACTCCTGGAATAATCTGGGAGCATAAAAACGAGATAGATAAAGCAAAAACAAAAGAATTGATAGATATAATTGTTAATGAACTAAAATTGATTATTCAAGAAAAAAAGATTTAGAGAAAGACGGTTGTGGGGAGTATCTGGAACTGTTTGATTGAAGATAAAGACGCTGAGGCCAGGATTTTCTTTGCTATCGAAACGCTCTCTTTTCTATAGTGTTATTGATATTAGAATAGTGGAGAGGGCATAAATATGTATTTTGGGTCAGGTTCTGCCATAAATAGGCATTATTTCATAGAATATATAGAAAAGTTTATATATTATTATGAATATATATTCATTATAAGAATTATGGAGGTAAATAAAATGCCAAACAAAGATGGAACAGGACCTGAAGGAAAAGAAGCGAAGACTGGACGTCAGATGGGTAGATGTGAAGGCGCAGCGCCTGACATCATAGTTGGAGGTCCACTTGGTCGCAGGGATGGAAGAGGCTGCGGATGCAGACAGATTAGAAGATTTAGAGGAAGAGGGAACTAGAAATGCCAAGACCATGCAAAAAAAGAAGAGTCAGATGCCAACCAGACTCTTCTTATTTTAAACCTGCAGGAGTAAGAAAATCAGAACTGGAAGAATCTGTCCTGACAGTTGATGGATTTGAAGCTGTGAGACTAAAAGACCTTTTGGGACTAGACCAAACTGAATGCGCTGAGAAGATGAACGTCTCACAGCCCACATTCCACAGGATACTGTTGTCTGCTCGGAATGCAATTGCTGATGCAATCATTAATGGTAAGGCTATCAGGATTGAAGGCGGGCAGTTCCACCTAGCAGATAGATCATGTAATAGAATGTCAGAGAAATAAACTGACATTATGGAGCGTTACCGTCTATATTGCAAACGGCAGTGCTCCATAATGTCCTTACGCCGACGCCCGGATTTGAACCGGGATATCCTTTCGGAAACTGGTTATCTAGTCTTCAAAACCGAAGTTTCAAGACCAGCGCAATACCAGATTATGCGACGTCGGCATTAGTTGGTCGGGCTACCGAGCTTGCGAGTGTAGCCCTTAGCCTTGCGTGTCAACCGAGCATACAGCTTTGCTGGATGTGCTCAGAGCAGACTTGCTCTGACATGTAACCAGTTGCCACGGTTGTGTCACTTTGGCATGGGTTGGTTAATCTGTTTCCTATTTAAAAAATTATTGAATTTGGTGATGATTTTAAAAGGAAATTATTATCTCCTTAATTTTAGCTTTAAAAATAATATACAGCGTATTTTAATGCTTAACTTACCCTGTGGCAGGGTGTGAGTGCTTTAAACACTTAAAAATGAGTATAAACCCTCTTTAATGGCCTTAATACCTGTTAAAATCACTTATTTTTGGCGACAGTAAATGTTTATAAACCTTTTTAAAAAAAGGAAAGATTTAAATACTAATCTACATTACAGTATTTAAAATTATTGTAGTTACAATAAGCAACAAAAACATTATTTAAAATATTTTCGTAAAAGTTGGGGTGGTACTGAGCATTAAGATGAGTAAATAGCTCTATCACTAATGATATTATAAGGTGTTATCCATGACGCAGGAATTCATCAAGAAATGTCCAGAATGCGGAGGAATAAATCTCTTCATAAATAAGGACAAAGGCGAAGTCATCTGCAAAGACTGCGGACTAGTCATAGAAGAAAAAATGGTCGACTTCACACAGGAGTGGAGAGATTTTGATAGTGATGACGGTGAAAGTAAGCGTAGAACAGGCGCTCCAATGACCTACACACAGTATGATCAGGGTCTTGGAACAGAAGTCGGACAGAAAGCTGACTTATACAAACTCGGATCAAAGGATAAAAACAAGTTCTTCAGACTCAGAAAATGGCAGTACAGGATATCTACAGCTATAGAAAGGAATCTGAAACTCGCACTTGCAGAATTAAAGAGAGTCAGCTCATACCTTAAATTACCAAAATCTGTCGAAGAGGAAGCAGCAAGAATATACACACTTGCAGTACAGAGAGGTCTTGTTCGAGGAAGAAGCATGGAATCTGTTGTTGCAGGATCACTATATGCAGCATGCAGGAGACATGAAGTACCAAGAACACTTGATGAGTTATCAGAAGCCTCGGGAATAGAGAAGAAAGAAGTCGGAAGGACATACAGGTTTGTGACAAGGGAGCTTGGAATAACCATACTACCATCAAACCCTGCAGATTATATCGCAAGATTCTCATCTTCACTCAAGCTTAGCGCAGAGACACAATCAAAAGCTGTAGAGATACTTGAGAAGGCTCAGAAAGCAGAGTTGACCTCAGGAAGAGGACCTACAGGCATTGCAGCAGCAGCACTTTATGTATCCGCATTGATACATGGCGAAAAAAGAACTCAAAGAGAAGTCGCAGATGTTGCAGGCGTCACAGAAGTTACGATAAGAAACAGATACAAAGAGCTGCTTGAGAAGCTTGATCTTGAGAAAGATATCAAGAAAACCAAGAAAAAGAAGAAAAAGGAATAATTTTTTATATTTTTCTAAAATACTATTAGACCAGTTCTTACAAGAGGTGAAGGAGCAGGGGAAGCTATGGACAAAAGACAATATGATAGGGATTTAATACCCGATGATGAAAGAACCCATCCATCCATAGATTTCAATCTGAGTGACCTGACAAGAGCTGCCCGATCAGAGCCGGACCCGCAGGAAGTGTATGAAGACACCCAGCCGGACGGAATAGTGATTCCTGAAGAAGTGATTTCTGAAAAGCAGGAACTGTACATAGTAGATTTGAACCAAGACCTAAGCCAGTTTTTACAGCCTCTCCAATCAATAGTATTAAGCATGGCAAATCTGAATAGCCAGGTTGAGAAAGGAAAATTCTGCCACGAAAATATGATCGAGTTAGTGCAAACAGTGAAGGAAGAGAAAAAAAGAATGCCAGTCATGGCTGGCGATGCTCTCGATTCAATAGGCTGGGTGGCGAATCTTAACCCAAACCAGATAGACAACATTGTGCAGCTCTACATAGGGGCGATAAACACAATCACGGTGCTTGAAGATAACATGAGCATGATGGATTATGCAATGGGCCAAAATAACCATCACAAACTGCAGAACTGCCCATATTTCTCAGCAATCCAGGCCACAACCGAGCACTTATTCAAACTTGCCAAGCAGACAGGCAGCAATGTCTTCACAAACCCATCAGCATACATACAAAGCAGTGTCAAACTCACAGACATTGTCAATAAAGCTACCAATGCTTGCAAAGGCATGTTTGACAAGAACGAAATATATGTGACTTTTGACTTTGGAAAACAAGATAACATACATGTCATAGGAGCGGAAACGCCATTGTTTGACGCAGTCCTACACCTGTTCACAAACTCAACGAATGCCCTGAAAGCAACCAAAAATGCTGAGATAGAAGTATGGGTTGATAAGTATATCCAGAACGCCAAGGTGACCCTATTCAACAACGGACCACAGGTAGACCTTAGCTATCTTTACAGTGCCAAAAAAGGAGGGATTGAAATCTGCCGCAACATCATGAAACGGTATGATGGATCATTCCATGCTTACAACTGTTCAGGAGGGGGCGTTGAGTTCTCATTAGAACTGCGTCTTGCCAAGGAATAGTTATAAACATTAAGGTCAACACAACCATCAATTACCTTGACACCATCTTTTTCCAGGAGAAGCTTCTTGGCATCAAAACCTTTTGCGAAACCTCTAATTCTTCCGTCAGAATTTACAACACGATGACAAGGGATCATTTCAGATCCTTTTGTTGTCCATGCACCCTTTGTGTTTTTGTTTAATGCATTTCCTACAGCACGGTATGCTTTTGAGTTCAGTGCTTCTGCCATCTCTTTGTAAGTTGAGACTTTTCCTTTGGGAATCTTTCTGCACAGGTTCCATACTTGTTGGTTGAATGCAATAGAAGATGTCATCATACTATGGTAATCCTCAGTACTTAATAAGTCCACACCTTGATATTTTTATTCCTGGTCTGGCGTTGCTTGGCTGCCTGCGCTAAACCCTTGCCGCGCTCGCACTGTTGTGGTTTTTGATGCTGTTCGCCCAACTGCGTTAGGTTTTTTTCTGTAGGTGGTTTATGCTCGCTAGGCGGTAATGGTGGCGCAGGCAGCGTAGTGGGTGTTGGATTTGCGAGAATGAGGAATGCAGTTCGGCGGATTTATCAAGTACAATCATCGGATAGATTTAAATATTTCTGATGCACGTGAAGGGGAATGGCAGAATCATCAAAAGATGTGTGGTCTGAATCACAATTCATCTATAACCTGCTCAAAGACATCCTTCTATTACCTATAACACTCCTCTTGGTCATTGCAAAAAAGAAAGAATGGACTGATCTTCTCCAACCATTAAAAGACCTATGGAGATTTCTTACTGATGCAAGGATGACTTTCTTTCTCATACTGCTTAACATAATATTATTCTTTACTGTTCGGGCCATCCTGTACTTCAACGGTTTTGGTTTTGTCGACAATGTATTTACTGGAACAGGATTTGCAAACATGTGGTCAATACCGGATTTTTCAAACATGCAACCCAATCTAGAATTGATAGGCTTCCAAATCGACAATATTCTCGCATTCCAGGAGAATACATTATTCATGCACCCAATATACATAATACCCTTCCTTCTTGCAGGATTCACACATTTAAATTTTATTCATCTTTTTGGAAACATGGTATCCATATTTATTTTTGGAAGAGTCATAGAGAAAAAAATTGGACCTTCAAAAGTATTTGCAGTATATTTGGTCCCAAGTGTCTTGGGCTTTTTTATGTTAGCAATATTTAATGTGTTTATTTCAGGTGGAGGAGATATAGCTTCAGGAGCATCTATAGCAGTATTTGGTTTCATAGCGGCAGCAATAATCCTATCGCCTTTCTATATAACTTATGAGTCTATCATCCCACTACCTATAATTGTTGTAGCACTTGCCGGCTTAGTTTACCAATTCGCAAATCTGTACTCCAATATACTACAAGGCATCTCTTCAGGCATCAGTTATATGGGACACGTATTAGGATTTTTTATATCATTTAGTTTCATCCTTTTCTTATACAGACAAAATATCAGCGAGATAAAACTCGGCATGGTATTCTCATTGATTGCGATAATATTATCATTAGTTGCGGTTTTTGGTTTTGGAATTATGAATTTTTCACCTGAGGTAGTATTAGCTAATCTAGTATTAGGAGGATATAATGGATAATATATTGAAATATTCACTGCTTGCAGCCTGGATAATATTTCTGACAATGCTAGTTCCAACTCTCAACTACATGAACGCGAGCTTCGGGTTCTGGGCGTGGATAGCAGTAGGCTTTGCCAGCTATCATTACCTGAAATCTGTTAAGAAGCCCGAGAAGGGTTTCGGTCTGAAGATAGGAATCAAGGCAGGTTTGATAGCCTATTTTATGATTATGGTATTGATCCTATTTTCTTCATTTGTATTTGTGACGAATTTCGGCACAGCAAATGATGAACAGGTACAAAGCATGGAATTTTTCCTGCCGAAAGTGTACAGCATGATATCATTCATCAAGGTACTCGCGCTTGGGGCGCTGATGATATTTATACCGTCGGTACTCACAGGATACATTGTACAGCTCATACACTTAAACAAGGGAAAGGTCAGGCCGCTTAAATCATACCTTGTGCCATTCTTTTTCAGCCTGGCAGCATATTCTGCAGTGTCTGCAGTCATGGGTGCAGGAGCGCCAGGATCCTCTGCAATACTTCTCCTGATATCAGTCTCTATCTTTGCATTCCATGCCATCAAATACTATAATCAAGTATCTGAAGTCCCTATCAAGAAAATAGCAGGATTGTTCAAATTCAGCCTTGTGTTCAACCTGTTCTTGATATTTTCTATCAGCCTGCTGAACAGAATATTCAGTGTGTTTGGAACACCAACACCATTGATTGGGGGAATACCCCTCACACCAGTACACCTAATCAATGAACTTCTTGGAAATGCTTACCTATCAATCATAATAGGCTATTGGATAATATTGATTGCAGTTGTGGCATATCATATGTCTGAAAAAAAAGTATCATAAAAATCCGTCGCGAGTGCCACACCCCTACCTAAAGGCAGGGGTAGGATGTTACACTCGCTTTGACAGACGGATTTTTAGGATGCCAAAAATTTCACCATGACTGGTGGGGTGTTAAACCCCTCTTAAAAATTTCAGGTGAAATTTTTGCGCATAAAAGATTTGCCAGGCTAGAACATTCCCATAGGAAGGTTCCTCATGGTGTTCAACATGTTCTGGTAATGCTTTGCAGCATCTGCCTGATCCTTTGGTGTAGAGTAAGAGCCTTTCGGAAGCATCATGCTCCTCCCTACGTTGACAATCACGTTGTTTCTTCCATAGAACTGCCATATCTTTTCTGCTTCACCGCCCTGGGCACCGATGCCAGGCAGCAATACAAGCATGTCTTTGTCGACAAGGCGCTTTGTAATCTCCAGCTCATGTTCCTTGATGTGGTTCTTCTTGCTTGGCGCACCTATCACAATGCCGTCTATGCCTGTGAGCTGCGCCTGGCGCGCAAGGTACATGTAGTTAGGGATACAGTAGAACTGAGTGGTCTGGTCAGGCATCAGGAAACACATCTCATCAACAATATAATCATCCCTACAATCAGTGATATCCACAAGATGATTCTTGATTGTCTCATACTCAGGGTTGCTCATCAGGCACATAGAGATAATACCCACACCCCTTTTCTTTCCCTGTTCAGCAACCTCTTTCATGTTGCCTGCAAAAGGACTGTAGGTAACAGCATCAAAACCGTTCTTTGCTGAATGATACACGCCAGCATCATTTGTTGAACCTATATCTGCCAGCTTACTGTCATCTATCACAACCAAATCAAGGCTGCGGGCCAGCTTAATGACCTCCCTTAGAACAGTAACGTCTCCTTGGTCTTTCCAATATTGCAGGTTCGGTTTCAACGCAGCGCAGTGAGGCGCGACAGCCTCGACATAGCGCAATGCGAAGTCCCTTTTGGTGACATTTTCAGCAAGACCTTTCTCTTCCCTACCCATAGCGAACTCTGCAGGGTCAAGCCCTGCGCACACTACTGAATTATTCTTCTCGACTGATCTTAACCATTTTTCCCTAAATGAAATATCTGACATCTTCACTCCTCTAATATCTTATCCAGTGGTTGCAGATACATCTTCTGCACGACGTCTTTTAGTTCACGCAGCTTACCGCTCTCTTCGAGCACAGCACTGTAGTGCTTCATGAACCGCCTTGCTCTTGGCAGATCATTACCATCAGGATTGAAATATGCTGCAAAGCCTACTGCGCCATGCTCTCTGATATAATTCTCACCCCATGCATCTGAATCATCCCTGTATTTTGTGGCACGCACATGGTAACGAGAGCACCTTGTCAGGAAATCACAATCAATCTTGACAAATGAATGCGTGTTCACGTCAACACTTTCCATAAGCTCTTCGCCTCCCTCCAGCCTTGACACGACTGCGACAAGATCATTGATGTGTGCACCTCTACTCCTGAGCATAGGTACCCATCCTTTATCAACACCTTTCTCCTTTCTGTACCCGCTCGAGCCTTTTGTTATCAGGTCAACGACATGGACAGAATACATACCTTCCAGATTATGATTTGATTCAACAGAAAGGTCAGGCATCACCATCTCAACACAATCATCATATCCTGGGTCCTGCTTGTATAATGATATATGTGGAAGACCAAGCCTTGCAGCAACAGGACCTGAAAAAAGCCAGTCCCTCCTCTGACCGCCAGAAACTGCTGCACAATCCATGCTGGTAGCAGGAATCAATAACTCCACCTTGCCAACAAGGATATCAATGACATTACTGAATGTTGCTTGCTGTTCAGCCATATGCCTTGCATGCTTGATCATAGCGACAGAATCATCACCATATCTATTGAACTTACCGCCATCCTGAACAATCTTCTCAGTGTTCACATAGTAGATTCCAATCTTACCTGAAGTGAGTATGACAGGTTTTTTCTTATCACTAAATCCACCCTGTTCGATAAGCACTTGCTCTATAATTTCATCATTATGCACATCTATCACCTGATAACAGAGATACTCCAAACTTGTATAAAATATTTTCAGTGTCCCTAAGAGATGACAGAATTATCTGATAAGTTCAAGAATGTTCTCAAAGTTCTCCCTTGTCCTGCGGTGTGCGTATTTCTTTGCACGTGCGAGCATGTCAAGCATACTAACGCGCATTTTATGCCTCTCGATGTGCGGCAGAAGCCTGCCAGAAATCAAAAATTGAGCGAACTGAGTAACATTATGTGTCTTTTTACGCGCATGACAACGCTCGAAGTCGAGAAGAATTGCTTTTTCTTTCGGAGTTATGATGACATGTTTTACAGGATGGTGCATCTCCTCCTTGTTCAACCCTAGATTATCCAACTTATACATCTGCTCAAAAACATCAACCATAACAGAGACAACATGATTTCTCTTGACATCTTTCCTGTCAAAATAATCCATGATAAAATCTCCTTCAATGAAATTGTAAACAAAATATCCTTTTCCAGCAAAAAGAACCTTCGGACCTATACCATGCTTTGTTAAAAGCCTGAGTTGCTTCACTTCATTATCAACACTTTCATTGACATCAATATCAGGACGCTGAACCTTCACAGCCATCTTTTTCTTCCTGATAAGCCCGGTATAAATAAGACCTCTATGTCCTTTTGCATAAATCCAGATATCTGACATGAGTCGTTTTTCAAGATTCTTTCGCAATTTAGACTTTGTAACATTGTAAACATGCAATTGCTCAAATGCTATGTTCAACTTGTTGAGCTTGTCAAAATCCATCATTGAGTCCAATAGAAGAGATTCAACTTTCTGCTTGCCAGTCAATGTAGAAAATAAAAGAATGATCTTTCCACTCGGCTGAAGATAATTATTGACCTGCCTAAGGAATCGTTCAATAATCTCATAACCATGCTTGCCTCCAGAAATATCTGTCTTTAACTCCCAAAGCTCTCCATCCTGCTCAGGAAGATAAGGAGGATTGAATATAATAGTATCAAACTTTTGTTTAGGAACCTTATCAAAAAGATTGGAAACGATAAACTTTATCCTTTTGTCATTCAGTCTATTCTTGCAATGATCTATTGCTTCCTGCTTTATGTCAACACCAACAACAGACTTAACTCGTTTTGACTTCAAAGCAGTCTCTGCCAGAATACCCGACCCGACACCCATGTCGAGAACCCGGCCCTTTGCTAAACGCTTTACCTCTTTTTGGATGAGGAAAGAATCCTCAGCAGGTTCATAAACCATTATAAATCAGCATATAGGGTTTTGGTATTTAAAAGTAACTGTTGAATATCACGCCCTAATCACTGCCAGCAGTCGAGACACAGCTTCTCCCTCGGGAGGCCTATGGCCTTGACAAGATTACCTAATGTCTGATATTTCAAGGAAGTCACACCCATTTCCTCTCTGATGCTCTCAACCATCTGAGCATACTTTCCTGATGTGTGGTCAAGGTACTCGCTGATGTCATCAATATCTCTTTCTTCTATCCGCCTTATGGCACGGATAGTCGCAAGCTCACTTTTCTGCCTTGTAGAAAGTAAGTATCTGCACGGGCTTGTCAAAGGAGGACAAGCAAGCCTTTGATGAACCTTACTAGCACCATTATCCCAAAGCTTCTGGTTACTATTATTTCCCTGAGTGCCCCGCACAAGAGAATCATCCACCTCGACAATGCTCATACCCCTGACATACTCGCGTGTAAGATCGTCCCAATCCTCTGCAATCATATGAGGCACAGGAATCAGCTTGTTCCCTGCAATCGCCTCCCTCTCCTCCTGCGTTGAGCGGGTAAAACTCCTACCATAACCTATCCTGAATTTTGTCAGGGGCTCTGCTATATCTGGAGCATTCAGTTCACGCATTATGCCTTCAAGCCTATCAGCATCCTTACTGATCAATGCATTCAAGAACTCTATCGAGACATCAGGACTCTGTAATGCCTCCCTGTTCTCCATGATGAAATCGACAAAATAATTCTTGAAACTGCTGCGCAAATGCTCTGATACCATCTCCATCCTTTTGTTGAAATAGCCATGAGCGTGCGCTATGCCTGAATCAGGCACGCCAGTAATAATGTCCATATTGAGATCCGCATCGCCCTCTGCAAGAAACGCGCCGCAGCGCTGCCTAACCTTCTGAACACTTATACCTTCATAAGAAGAAGCAGGATCCCCTGTGTAAACCCACAAGAAAGCACATATCTGCATAAGACTGTCATCGCCTTCCCTTACAGTCTTGACAGAATCATTATTCAGCAGCACAATCTCACCGGGCTTTAAGAACCTCTCTATATTGAAGTTACGATTGGGAAATGCGCAGGTCTCAGAAGTGACTGCTCTTGATGATCCGTTCTTGCCCAACACCAATGGAGTCCTTCCACGATAATCCCTTGCAGCATAGAGCCCCTCATTGTTGAGAAGAAGAAGAGAGCAGGACCCATCCACCTTTTCATATACACTCTCCATTCCTTCCTTGACTGTCCTCTCCTGATTTATCAGTTCAGCGACCACCTCTGTCATGTTCAGGCCGCCGTCACTATTGTTCCTGAAAAAAACCTGATCCCTGCTCTTGCCCTTCAAGGAGCATATCTTCTCTGCCAGCTCCTCAAGATTATTCGCGAAACCAGAAGTGGCAATTGCGTAGGTCTCATCACCAAAAACCTTGAGTAAAGGCTGGGTGTCCCTGTCACTAATCGCGCCGATGCCCATATTGCCGCGCATCTTTTTTGAATCATCAAAGAACAGGGACTTGAAAGCATCCTGCGATATGTTGTGCAGCCTTCTGTCGAATATCCCATCCAGTCTCTTGATCGCCAGCCCTGCCTGTGCTGTGCCTAGACTAGAATTATAGTCAGTGCCAAACATCAACTCCTCGCCACAATCATTATCTGTAACAATACCAAATAAACCAGTCATATCAAATCGCCCCCTTGATGAATTAGTGATTCAAAAAATAAGTCTAACAAAAAACTATTCATTCAATTTAAAAACAGCCCAGCAGTCTCATCCCCCTTTGATCAACAGATCCCTCATCTCGTGTCTTTCCACTATTATGTCGCAGTACCTGCACCTGTAGGACTCGCCATGGTCCCTGTAGAATATCGAAGGTGCAGACTCTGAGAATTCCTGCCGGGAGATGCACAATGGATTCTTGCATCTTATGAAATCCTTGATCACCTCTGGTAGGGTCGGCGTGAACTTATCAACCACCTTGCCGTCCTTGATCTGTATAAGCGTCAACTCTGTATTCGAAAGAAGATAACAATAATGCAGCGCATCAGGGGGGAGCAGGTAACCCCTGACCTTGATCACACCCTTGAATCCGTACTTGGAGCTCTCCAGACCATCCACAGCAGAGACGATTATAGACTTATTATCACTGCCTCTCTTGCCTACGAGTTCTGAAAGCCCGAGCTGGAACTTGATCAATCCTGTCAATCCGTTCTCAATATGGTCTATGACAGTTCCATCCTCGTCATTGACAAACCTGAATGTTATGTGTCTGTACCTTTCCCATAAGTCGCGCTCTTTACCGAGTTCAAAAAGGAAATCCCGAAATACTGTATCAGCATCCTCGCCATTCCTGACAAGACCTGTAAAGTTCCTGAAAAGGGCCTGTCCCTCATCTGATTGAACAGACTTTAGCAATGCTCTGAAGATACCTGGCCCGTTGTCACCCACAGACCCGAGCTTCAGCCTCTTGTACCGGGGATAATCTGCCTTGATTCTACTATCCGCATAAGGCCTTGTGATGCTTGTCTTCAATATCCCTGTTGTGAGACCTATGATGGCAGACCTTATGTAAGGCCCCATCTCCGCCTCATCAAAGCACTTGAAATAAGGCGTCGCTTCAAGAGACGGGTGAATCTCGCGATGCTTTTTGTGCATCGGAAGAGGATGGAATAAAGGTATGCGCCTCTTGAACCTCTTCCCACTATCCTCAGGATAGACCAGAAGCCCTGCTTCAGCAAGCATCTTCTGATTGATAGACACCTTACCCCTCACTGACTGGACAATACGCGGGTCAAGCCTCTCCTCCTGTACGCGCAGAAAATAGAATATAGGCATCTGCTTCTGCCTGGCATGCTCAAGGGCAGCAGGGATATCCTCAAGAACAGTCACTTTCAGGCCTGAATGCTCCAGCACCTTTATGTCATTCTGCCGCATCCTTATCTCAGCAGGCCCGACGAGGACAAGCTCATTGTCATCAAACTTAGAGAGAAGCCTCGCATTGTCCTTTATTGTCCTTCCTTTCAGGGAATCACCAATGCCATACAATGTGATTCCAGACATCACATTGTCCTTTGTGACTCCTTTGAGATGAACATCTTCCCCATTCTCGTCGACAAAATACATAAGGTAATAGGCAAGCGCGTCCAGCAATGCCTGTGTCGGATGACAGTGGGCGCCGTCACCACCATTTATTATGACAGGTCTTGTCTTGTCATGCACCCTGGACATCTTAGTCACATAATCAGCAGCCCACTGGGGTGCACCCTCGCAGGGATGGCGCATGACTATAACATGAGCCCCGTATGTAGCATACATGAAAAGGTCCTGGGCAAGTGATTCAGACTTTTTCTGCGAAGTGCCTTCACTGCTCCGCCGCTTTACAGGTACACACATCCCAAGATTTGTCATGGCAACAACAGAAGAATCATGTGTTCTGGTGCTCGGCTCAAAGAACGCTGTCGCACCGCGCTTTCCTGCACCAATGTTGTTGAACCTGCTCTTTGAAAGGTCATCCCTGTTCTGCCGGGTATCATGCGCAATCACCCTCCCTACCTCCAGGAGGTAAATTACCTCATCGCGTGTAAGATCTGTGACACGAAGCAGATCACGTCCTGCAAAAGATCGGACATGATCCATATCAATCAAGTCTGCGCGCATGCTTTCCTCAATGCTGAATACCACTTTTTACACCCTAGTTGATTTTTTGAATGAATCTTATAAACATTTGTCTATCCTAAAGTGTATTTTGGCATAGCGATGTCGTCCCCAATATAAGACAATGTAGAACATCAAGAAGAGTTAATCACTTCCTGAGCAAGATAGGATTTAAACTTTGCTGCTGGTCGGAGAAATGTATTATGTTAAAAGCATCCATCATCTGCCTGCCCTGAAACCGGTGGTTCATTTTTTGCAACTGTGAAAACATCAGAATGTTATGTTTAGCTTCGCCCATGGTAAACCTCCGAAATTCAAGGATGTATATAAAGGTTGTGTGCTGTTTTATTTTTCATGTTTCAGCTTGATTGTGTCTCTAGCTACGGAAGCCTGAGCTTTACCTTTGCATTAAGCACATCATACCCCTGATCATGTCGCGGTTTTGACAATCATCTTCAAGAGAACTCCTCATCGACCTTTTTGCAGTAGTCGCGGACCCTGTCCATCGTGGATGCTAGGAGGTACTGACCTATCTTCTCGTCAAATATCACCGAGACATTGTCGAACTCTGTTATTCTGTATCTGTTGCGCACCTTCTCCACAAGGAAGATGTCGCGGAGGCGTTTAATCTGGCGCCTTATGTTGGATGCAGCCACACCTACGAGAGGTAGGTTGCGCTCCTTGCGCAATGCTATGACAAGATTGCGAACATCATCAGAGCTTAGGAAATTAGTGTTCTTCTTTGCACTGAGCATTACGTATAGTATGTCTACAATAATATCCCTTGAGTCGCCTGGCTGGAGAAGACCTGATGAGAGGCAGAGCTTTCTTACGAGTTCTCTTTTGTCCAGGTCGTAAGGCTTTTCATATCTTCTTAGGGTGATCTCTGATATCGGAGTGTCCTTGCTTATCTTTAGTTGAGGCATTTGTATCACCTGTTGGGATTATTGTATTGCTATCTTTTTTCCATAATGAATCAATAGTTGGTTCACCCCTTCGGGGCAACTTGAATTTTGACAAAGATGGTTTTGCGAGGGCTGAGTTCTTGGTTGTTGTGGTTGAGTTCTTGGTCTATGTGTGGCTGAGGGAGTGGTTGGTGTGATTGAGTTCTTGGTATTGCTTTGCTGGTTTCGCATCATACATATATCATGTCCAATCCAGTTTATATAGCTCATCGAGGACTGTCCTGTGTCTAGTGAAGTGGGAAAATGGAGAAAAAAGGGTCTTGATGGTGTGTGGGGCGTGATTGCAATGTCCAGTGAGTGATTATTTCTTTTTGTTGTTGATTGTTTTATCTGATTCAAAGAATATCCTACTTCTCCTTGCGTACCCATTCAAACAATGTCATGTTGAACATGTCAGATCCTGTGCCTTTGCGCCGGTCCTCAGGAAGGATGCTGAACTTGTGAGTGACGTGTCTGTTGGTGGGTTTTAGGAAACCAGGATCCGAGACCAATGCTAAGTTGTCATACTTCCTGTTTGTGAATCGATTTATAACAGATACAAAATCCTTGTTCCGCATCATTCCAAGAAGATCTGCCCTGGAACGATCATCATAAAAAATACAATGCCTGCTCAACCAGTTGTCAACCCTTTTGTTGTCGAACCATGATGCAGTACCTGAGAGAGCAGCAAAGAACCTCTTGAAATAATCCTCACAACTCTCCTTTACAATCTTCTCACCTGATCTGTAATGAACCACCTTTTCCTTAGGAGCTATGAACACGCCCTTCCTCACATCTATCTTTAGAGGAGTAGATGGATCCCTGCTGTAGACATGCAGATGCTTTCTGTTACCATCACTCACTTCAAAGAAAGTGTTGTTCTCAACAAGCCTTGTTACAGGAAATACAAAACCAATATCACCTGGACGCACCTTTGCATCAATAGGAAACACAAGATTATCATAATTACCACCAGAATATCTGTGATGTATAGATTTATCAGATGATATGAAACCATCCTGCAGTATCTGATAAACCTCATCCACAGGAGCAAAATACATAGCAAAACCCTGCTCAAACTCCTGCTCAAAACTGCGCTTCAACCTAACACGCGACCTGGCATCCGCACCTACTTTGTGCAACATGAGAAGCTGGTCAAGCATACCTGCCTTGAGACGCTCATCACAATCATCAGAGTATAGAGAAAAATTTGCAGCATAATCCTTGAACGCAGCATAGTCTGAAAGAACACCTATCTCTCCCTTCTCAACAAGCCCGTTCTTACGAAAGAAATCAACAAAACAGCCCACTGTCTTTCTTATATCATCCAACTCTGCTGATGAAGGAATCTTACGGAAACGTTCCAGTGGCGCAAGCCCTGGATCATCCTCGAGAAAGTCAACAAACATCCAAGGCGTAGCCCCCACATCAGACTTTGTCCATCCCATGTTCCGTCCATCAATATTCAGGAACTCCTGACTATACCAGCTGAAAAGCTTTGTAACGCCGCCAGTTATATTATCCAATGCCTTTATCTTCATCTTATAATCATTAACATTCTTCATAGACCTGTACTCGCGCATAAGAACCATCCTCTTGCGCGCAAGCCTGTACGCAATACCCTTAATAGCGTTATTGAAATCAAAATCATCACCTATAGAACGGTACTTTTTAGTTTCCAATCTCCACCGCCGATAATACGCGCGCAGCATCCTAAAATGAACAAGAGCATCATCTAATCTTTCCCTGTCCCTTTCATAATCAACAATATCTTCAGGATCTGCTATAAGATCATCTATCCTGCGAGACATAGCATGAAACTTCACAGATACAGTGTCACAGAAACCACTCCAAAGAGAACTTATTTTTGAAGAATACTCATCAGGGTAAGACCCTGCAGACCTACTCGCGCTTTTCATGCCAGAACGCTCATAGAGATTTTCAAGCTTGGTTATAAGAACCTCCATCTGCTCAAGATCGCCGGGAGAAATAAGGGTAACCCTCTTCATGAGCCTGTCCCATCTCTTCTGGAAAGCAGAGCTGTAAAGCTTCTGCAATGGATATACAAGACCTATATTCCACAACAAAGTAAACCCCTCTTTTTGATACCCCTTAAGGAATCAGAATGCGCGTCAGTTTAAAAAACTTACCTGCTAAATCTGCGAAGAAATACCTCACCACTTCACAAGAGTACCTGGTTTTAATTTTCCTTGTTTCTTTAGCTTGCAGACATACTTATCAACATCATCAGGTTTCTCAAAAACTATCTTTGCAGGCTCTCCCTCATCACAGTCACACACACCGAAATCCCTGCAAACAGGAGGACGTTCATTGTATGCTTCACAATTATTATTAACACCCAGATGCCTGCACCTACCAGGGATGTCAACATGCCAGTCACCATCATCATCAAGAAATACAGTCCAACCATCTCTGAAAAGATACCACTTAAAATCCTCAAAATCATCAGCGTCTTCTGGTGTGTCTAGCTTTACTGCGACACTCTTGCAGCACTCACCACCGCAATCAATACATTTCTTAAGATCTTCTGCACACTTTGTCATCAATACCACCCAACACATTGATTCGAGAAATTATTTCTTTATAAATTTAACTGGTGAAGACAAATTTAATAAATCACCCCACATACTCCTGCAGCATGGCAGACCATTACGTCGATGTGGTGAATGAGAATGACGAAGTTATAGGCAAGGAGCTTAAGAGCAGAAAGCCTGAGCTGGGTTTCATATCGCGTGTGGTCGCAGTGATGCTGAGGGACTCGGATAATAATTTCATCGTATGCAAGCGCGCAGCCCATAAAGAAATCTTCGCTGATAAGTATGACCTTGCCGCCTGTGGGAATGTCAACCTTGGCGAGGATTACACACAGGCAGCTATACGCGAATTGCGGGAAGAACTAAACATAGAGTGCCCTCTTGAGATGCTTGACCAGTTCTACCAAGAGTTTGAACATAAGGGCGATAAGCTGAAGTTTTTCTGCGGGGTTTTCTTAGGACATACTGATGAAGAGCCCAAGCTTAACCATGAGCTTGTTTCTTTTAAGAGGATGAGTTTTGAAGAGCTAGAGCAGGAAATGGAAAACAATCCTGATAAATTCTGCCCAGGATTCATAAATGATTTCGACCAGGTCAGAACAAAGCTGAAATAATATTAAATCCACGTCATTGTTCTGAATATTTCGGATGAAATCCGTAGATATTATTGTGTTTTGAAATACCTATTGTCATTATCAGAATTCTTCCATGCCTGATGTACGTGCAACGGTTTGCCGTCGAGAATACATATAACCATAGAAAACATAAGAAACATAATAAAACCAGATTGAAAATCTGGTGAGACTTTCCCGAGTTAACATATATTACCCTTGCAAAGTATATAAGCTTTGCGTTGTGCAATGGTGCGGTCGCTTAGTCTGGTTATAGCGCCAGATTGAAGCTCTGGTGAGACTTTCCCGAGTCTCTCGCGGGTTCAAAAGAATCCGCCCCTGATTCGGAATGTCCCGCCCGCACCGCACAATATTTTATCTGCGGGCGATAACCATAATTCAACCCTTGAAAAGACTTTTACTCAGCTTTGCAAAGAAGATTCTTGACTAAAGTTTGTTTCGCCGAAGGCGTTGACCAACTATTGATTCTTTAGATGAATTTTTAGTAGTAGCTACTTTAGCAACACATTCAGGATCCCTAACATCAACAGATTCCCTGACTTAGCAATGCTTGCCTGCCTGCGCATGGACTGCTGCCGCGCTCGCAGTGAAGTTGAGGTTTATTCTGTTCCTATGAATATGTGTCGCACGTATGAATCTCAAGGCTCGCTTGGCGGCAGCAGTAGCGCAGGCAGCGTTGTTGTATTATCAGAACTACCTTATCACAATGCCATCGTACTGTTTCATGAATTCCTTTGCATAAGACATCTTCTGCTTGTTCTCTGCGTAGATTGTGAAGATGGTGTCTCCTTTGTCTACCTGGTCACCTACATGATGATGGAGATAAATACCTGCACCTTTGTCGAACGGAGCACCAGCCACCTTGGCTATGCGCGAGATAGACTTGTTGTCTATCCTTACAATCTTTCCTTTTCCAGCAGACTTGACGTCGAAAGATATCTTACCTAACTTTATCTTGTCAACAGAAGTTATTCTCGCACCTTGCTTCTTGATTATACTCTGCATGACCTCCATAGCCTTGCCAGAATCAAGAATACTCTTCGCGTATCTGTAACCATGCTTTGACTTCCAGTCAGAAAGAGGATAAGCACGCATTATCTCTGCGGCCATCATCAAAGATTTGCGCCTAAGGTCCTTTGGTGCGTTTGAGTCGTTGGAAAGAACCCAGAGCACATCACGAGCTTCAAGAGACGGACCAATACCGTTTCCAATTGGCTCTGAACCATCAGTAATAATCACACGTATCTTCATACCAAGTTTTTTGCCGACCTTAATAAAGAGACCTTTCAGCCTTCGCGCCTTCATCATGCTTGATACCTTAGCACCTCTACCAACAGGAATATCAACAAGAATGTGAGTCGCACTAACACTGCCCTTCTTTGCAAGTATTGACGCGAGAAGCTGACCTTCTGCATCTACACTCAAAGGATGCTCAACAGTTATTATCTTATCATCAGCAGGAGCAAGATTCACAGCACCACCCCAAACCATACATCCTCCAACCTTATCAACAACTTTTTTTATACTCTTCACGTCAAGCTCAACATCACATAGAACCTCCATAGTATCAGAAGTCCCTGCAGGAGAAGTTATCGAACGTGAAGAAGTTTTTGGTACACAATACCCTGCAGCAATAAGAATAGGCACCACAACCATAGTGGTGCGGTTCCCTGCTACACCACCAATGCAATGCTTATCCACTATAGGATAACCACCAACCTTCAAAACATCACCTGTATTTATCATAGCCTTTGTCAAAGATACAGTCTCGACAAGATTAAATCCTCTTGTAAAACCTGCAGCAACAAAATAAGTTATCTCCACACTAGTCAGCTTATTCTTCACAATGTCTTCGATAATAGTGAACAAATCATCATCGCTCAAAGTCTTACCCTCAAGCTTCTTTCTAATCAGCGCAATAGACTTAGGTTTTTTATCCAGATTCACATTTACAACACAGGAGTTCTTTGCACCAACTTTTCTAATAACTTCTTCCATAAGACCTATCCTGCCAGGCTTGACTGCCTTGGATGACTCAGCAATATCAAGAACAGCAACAGCAGATTTACGTCCACGAGTTATATGAAGCCTGTCACCTGTATGCAAATCAAGCATAGTCGCATCCTTATGATTAAGAACAGCGACAAGCGTACCTCCTGTTGAAATATCCAGATCAGTAACCTTGAACTTCATCTTAAAATCACTTTATCCTTTTTTTCTCCTCTTCATATATTCTTAACGAAGCTATGAAAAGAGTCAGTAGCAGAGGACCTATCATTATACCTACAAAACCAAACATTGCAAGACCTCCAAAAGCACCAAGAAGAACTATCAAAGGATGAATCTTTGCTTTATCACCAACAATCTTCGGACGAAGAAAATTATCAATTGTAGATATCAGCAGTGTTCCATAAAGAACAAGCCCTCCTGCCTTGAGCATCAAAGACGAATCATTTGCGACAATACCTGTTATCAGCATGGATAAAGATACAGGAAGCCAGACAAGCGCAGCACCAAGGAATGGTATGAAACTTGCAAGAACTGTCAGAAGACCAAGCATCAATGGCGATGAAACACCGAAAATAAAAAAACCTATCGCAGCAACAGCGCCCTGCATAAGGGCCAGAACTATAGCACCATAGATTGTCGCGTAAATTATATCATTAAAATGTGAAATTATCCTGTCCTTATCCTTATCACTCATAGGAAGAGCATTCCTTAGAGCTGCCAACATCTTAGGACCATCAATAAACATGTAGTATATTGTAAACAATGCTATGAATATCTGCAAAAACATACCAGGAATATTTATTATGAAATTAGAAACTCCTGCAGCAAAAGAAGTCGACAATGCATCAAACGCTCGGGTAAAATGAAGACCCAGATTCAATTCATTCATTGTTGAGAAATCCTGGAAAGAATTGTATACAGAACATATCACACCAACAGGATCAGAGCAGTAGTCTGATAAAGAACCTACAGAAACAAAAACATCCTTCGTCTTCAGATATATATCATAAGATTCCTGCCCTATTGTACCAATCACAATCACAATAGGTATTGAAGCAATCAACAATGCCAGTATTATCAGAACAACAGCAGAAAAACTTTTTCGATTTGTGATTTTGCAGAAATAATTATAGATAGGATAAAGAGCATAAGCTACAATCACACTCACAAGCAGTGTCGCAATGAACGGCTTGATAATCAAAACCGCCAGCACAAGGACAATAAAAAAGAAAAGCATGAAAAGATATGTAGAAACCTTTGTTTTTTTCTGAATCATTGTGAACCCCCTGTTAATTGCTGCTTCATAGCAGACTGTTGCTGCTGAAGATTATAACTCCCCTGAGAAGAATGATAATACTTGATAAGCTGTTCCAGATAAGTATTCATCTGCGTTACATGCGCAACAGGACCTATTGAAAATTCCTTGCTAAGACGAATAGATCCTGTATTGAACATCTTGTCAAACAAACCCTGCTTCAGATCTGCAGAACTGAAATCTGAAAAAAGAAACGTCTTTGTTTTTTTACCATTGAACTCAACACGATTAGTGTAGAACAAATACTTGTACTGAGCAAATTTAATGTGATACAGTATAACCTGTGTCGCGGCAATAACAGCAATCAACACAAGAATAAATATGTTGATAAAAGTAGGAATGGACACATCCCAACCAATCAAGAAAAAATTGACCCTGACCCCAATATACAAGAACGCAGACAGTAACAACATCATAATGATCCTGGGAGCGACCATTCTATTCGCATCCGGTTTCAAAGTGTATTGCGGAAGCTCCATGTATACCTCTTTTTTACAGGTGTTTTAAGCCCTTTATAACAGGATGTTGTCTCTTGGTGTTTATATAGTTTTGTGTTGAAAAGGAGTCAAGATACTGCATTAAACCGCAGCAAAAATTTATAAGAAAGCTGCTTCTGCCTGTTTGAAATGGCAGATATGAAATACAGTGAAGTCAAGGACCTTGAGATGTTTCTGAAATTTGCATGTCAGTTTGATAACGACACACTTGAAGACACTCAGGAACTTATCAAGCAAGGCATCATACCGGCTGATGCTCCGCTTGGAGAGATGCTTATATTCACAAGCTTCTATGGAAATTATGGTGTTGAAGAATTCCGCGATTCGTATGGAGAAGAAAATATGGATCATGAGAGATTGGTCGCAGAACTGGAAACACTAGCGAGATATGGCATATCATTTAGCAGCCCTGCATTTATGGTCCAGCCGATGACAGAAAGGAATGTACTTGACTATTTCAAGCAGGCCATCAAGAATGCTAAACAAGTCCTACCAGAATACGCAGAAGGTATCGACCTCGACCCAGACGTTGTGCGGTTCTGCAGAACAAATAGTCTTGAGCATTTTGTGCTTGAGTTCAGCCTAGAAGGACGTGTGGAACGACGAGGCGGGATAAAAGACACTGGGAAGATAGTAACAGAACCAAGAGCATATCTTGATTACAGAGGAGATTATGTAGCATATGATCAAAACACAGATATCACACCAGTATTACCGTTCAATGGCTGGCAGATGGCAAAGTACATATCACTGTGCATTGAAGAGAGCGATGAAAAAAGGATGAAAGGGACATTTGAGACTTACCCTGAATCATTATTTGAGGAAAGAATTGATTCCTGGGGAACTTATAGATTAGAAAGGGTGCAAAAAAAAGAATCAACACAGGAATGCTTTGATTTTGATGAGTAAGAATTCTTTGATCAATAATTTAAGAAAAAATAAACTGGGCCCGCCCGGAAATCCGGAAGCAAAACTTTGGTAGCTTTGCATCTCTCGAACCGGGGATCTTCCCGAAGTCAACGGGATGTTATCTGCGGCACCTTTTTAGTAAGCATATTCCCTCACCAAAAAATTTATATACCTCCGCAAAGTAACAACATAAAAATGGGAGCATTGCAAGAAACACATTCACCACAAGAACTGGCACGTCCAAAACTCGGAGATATTAGTACTCGTCCACACTTCCATGTGAGCTTTAAGGAGTCTATTCTATTAGATTATGTTGCAGTTGTGTTTGCAAAACAGTATGCAGCACACACAGGATTGGAAACATTCCACCAATGGGATACAGGCAGGCCTATACTTGGAGGTGGATTGGAACGCCATACTGTCTATAATATTGGCAGGGTTGTTGATGGAAAGAAAGTAACAGATTTTATGGTAGAAGAAGTTAAATCATTTAGAGAGTTTGTAGTTACCGGGATTGAAGATAATTATGCGAAAAGAGACCTTGAGGAAATAACAGGGCGCACCATGGACTTCTACAATTTCCTGCATCAACAAAGATTTTGAAAAATATAGCTTAGGAAATTATAAACTGGGCCCGCCCGGACTCGAACCGGGGATCTTCCCGAAGTCAACGGGATGTTATCTGCGGCACCTATACACCACATGGTGAAGCCACTAAACTACGAGCCCAAAAAGCTTTAAAACGCTGTTTCAGGACGAAAAGAGATAATTGTTGATTTATAAAACTTGTGGTGAAATAGGTTCAAGAGGGGTTGTCGTCAACAGTGAACAGCCTTGAATCAGAAACCTTGAACAAGCCGAGCGTTGCTCCGCAGTCAAGCCAACCATGCGCATAATTCAGTGCAGCAAAAGCAAGCACGCGGTCACCCTTATCACGGAAATGACCTGCGTCACTGAAATACCTTTGTGCCATATCAAAAACATCAGCAGCTTCCTTGGAACGGTCAGGGTCAAAACCCTTCTCTTTGATTTGGTCTATGGCTTCACCAGTTATCGCAAAATACTTTTCTAGTTTTTCTTTAGAAACAATATCATTCATCCAAATAACCTCACGCAATAGTGCCGTGTGATAGGAGCACCAACAATATCATGAAGGTAAATATCACAAACACTATGATAAAGCTAAGCACCCTCACAAATATCAGCTCAGACCGCATGAACATATAAATCATCAGCCCAGCTATGAAAAAGATCAAAATTATAGGCAATAGGAGCTGCATGTACCCTCCTCCTATAAGCATTGAAGGAAAGAAAAGATAGAATACAAAATAGAAATATGTTGCAAGACCTACAAAAAGCGTGATGATTACCGGACTGTACTTCTTAACCCATTGAGTCAAAGACCAGTCACGAGAATAAAGTATGTCATGTGCTTGATGATTCAGCTCATTCTGGAGAATATTAGATGATTGTTTGTCAGATGACTGTTTTTTTACTGTCTTTTTTTTCTTAGCAGGCATAGAATGGATTCACGTGGTTTTTATATATAAAGGTTGTTGTTAATGGGCTCTGTAGAACAGTTTTGAATCCTGGAGCCGCAGCAGCTCAAAATATCAGATTATTTGCGCTATTTTTTGCAAAATATTCCAATATCCGACGATAAATACGACGGCGCAAAAAATATTTCTTGTTATT
>JABMQF010000052.1 GCA_013203345.1 Candidatus Woesearchaeota archaeon | reverse complement strand
TTTCCATACATCAATAAGGTATTTTCCAACTGTTTGTATATTTTCTAAGCTTCCACCAAGCTTGTTGTTTGCCCACGCATGCCAGTCTGCTACCAGGATTTTAAACTTGCAGCCTGCTTTGGTCATCTTGTTTATGTTTATAGCCCTCATCAATCCCTGCGCGATATGCAGATGTCCTGATGGTTCAAAACCGTCGTATGCGACCAGATCTTTCCCAGAATCCAGAAGTTCCTTCAGTTCTTCTTCGTTGATTATTTCTTCGCCCACCTGTCTGATGAGTTCCAGTCTTTCTTCAGTATTCATTTTAGAGTCTCACACAGGATATGCCTTTTTGATAAGTTCATCTTTTCCTTCCATCTTTTTCCTTATAGGCTCAAGAAGCTTGTTTATCTCTTCTGCCAGTGCCTGTTTCAGGTCCATAGGATGGAGCTTTTTCTCAGCAAAATCCCTTTCCAATTCATCATGATTATTATAAGACAAGTTTCCGCCCCATTTTTCAGGCCTTTTGATTATAAATTCCTCATTCTTGTCCTGTTTTATTATCATCAGCACATGCCTGCAGAAAGCAAGCACCCCATTGTCCTCAACCACCCCTTCTGGACAGAAAGCATCATTTATTTTTTTCTTGACTTCGTCTTCAGAATCAATCAAATCTATCTTTGATGCCTTATCAGATGCACTCATCTTTCCTCCGACAGTCAATCCAGGTATAAGGGGTGTCATGAATTCTATCCTTGCTTTATAGCCAAGCTTTGGAAGATACTCCCTTGCGAACATAAGAATTTTCCTCTGGTCCAGTCCCCCATACTGGACATCCACATCAAGGTATTGCTCATCTAATGACTGCATTAGGGGGTATATCAAACCTGCAAGCTTAGGGTTGTCTGATTGCTTTACGACATCAGATGATGCTTTTTTGCAGTCGTGAACCGAAGTTAATGTTGACATCTTCAGCATGTCAAACAAGTATTCTTTTTTCAACTGGAAATCCGAACCTTTCACAATCTCGAAATTCTTGATGTCTGCTCCGATGGACTCAAACATTGCTGGGATGACCCTGCTATAGTACTGGAATCTGTATTCCAGTAGATCCCATGGTGTGTTGTCTAATGCGCCATGAATATCTGCCAGCAACAGCTTGACCTTGAATCCTGCTTTCAGAAAATCTGCCATTTTCAACACCCATACAAAATAACCGACATGAGGCCTTCCAGTTATAGATACACCAAGATAGACAGAAGGACTGTCTTTTTCCTCTAGAAGTTTAACCAGCTCTTCCTCTGTTATGATCTCCTGGGAATTTCTTTTCAATAATCGCATCCTTTCTTCAGTATCCATTTTACATCCCGTCTGCAGAATAGCTATAAAAATCTTTTGTCATGCTAGGAGATATTTTTTATAGTGCTGAAAAATCAGTTATTATGTGAATTATATGGCAAGTATGATATCTGTAACAAATGTTATGACATATGACTTCTGTCCTAGAAAGCTGTTCATGATAAAGGTTATGGGAATCATTCCCCCTCAAACAGATGTGATGGTGCAGGGCACAACAAAGCATAAAGTGCTGGAAAAAATATGTGCTGCTGAACAAAACATAGTAGAGTCAATCACAGAAATTATAGATGAACAGGAAGTTCACGAGAAGTACTGTTCATCTTTCTCAAGTATAGCAAAAAAGGTCATAAAAAATAGCAGGGTCGCAGACCAATCAGAAGAATTTCTATCTATATGGCCCACCATAAATGACCTACTCCCACGACCTAAAGGTCGGGGTATCTCATGCTGTGGCTGAGGCGTGATGTTCTGCTTGGTTCTTGATGTAGTTTTCAACTGTGCTGAATTCGTTATAGCCAACAGTTATCGCACAGCCTCCTGCGCTCCAGAGGTGTCCTCTTGGAAGCCTTAGCCGACTTTTTGGATGATTCTTGAAAAAGATATATGCAGAACCGCCTTTCAGCAACATAAGTGCTTTTGAGTCGGTTATGTTATGTGGTAATGTAACCATCATGTGAATGTGCTCGGGCATGACATAAAGCG
>JABMQF010000051.1 GCA_013203345.1 Candidatus Woesearchaeota archaeon | reverse complement strand
GTATCAGAGACAGAACAAGCAAACCAATCAGAACAACCACCATCACATACTGTCACCCTGGTCTGCGTTCCACTACAGCCACAAGAACGGGAGAGAGGAGAACATAGAGGATTGTAATCACAGTCTACGGCGAATGCAGTACTTGATATAATAAATAAAATAAAAGAGAACAAAAAAAAACCAGATGAAACACGAGACATCATATCCTCCTAAATCTCACCACGAACACTCACAGGCTCTTCGTCGAATGCCATAACACCTTCAACACCAGTAGAATCAATAACCTCTACATAGACATCAAACACATCTCCACGATCTTCTATATCATACTCGTGGGTCTCAGGGAAAGAACCTTCAACCTCTTCGAATATATCATCCTCTTCATCGCCCCAGTTAACCTCAACATTGTACGGTGGAGTTCCTCCAGATATCTCAAAATCAAATGTTATATGAGAATCAACATCCTGTTCTCTTGCTAAAATGGACACACTAGGACCTTCAACTACAGGAACATTAACAGGTGACGCGCAAGTTATCCTGAAATACTGATTCATAACACACAGACGTACAGAATATCCTGGATCTTCATCAGGACTTTCAAATGAGTGCCTGATTGTAAGGTTGTAAGCAGATGATGCCTGCATACCGTCGCCGAAATCATAAGTCCTTGCGACAAATCGCTGATCCTCTGATTCGGGTGTTGTTATGGTAAAGTTAGTCTTAGCTCTTGCAACAACAGGGTCAGGCCAAGTGCTAAAAGTTGGTGATGGTGGAGCGGTACCTTCCATATCTTTAGGAATCTGGTTTCTAATCTTTGATGTGATGTCATTCCAGAACGTATCAGAAAGACCTTTCCAAATCCTGACACTCCTCAGATCTGCCTGTTCAGTTCCAAGCTCGAACACAGGCTCCTCTACATATATTATATGCATCCACTGTTCATCATCAAGAATCACAGGAGTGCACTGAATATTGTCGGCAGAAGATATCTGCGCGCGAACCTTATGATAATTATGCCTGTAAAAGAAATGACATATAGGTACCTGATAATTCTGGTACTCTGCAGACAAGAAAGTCTTGTACTCAACACCAAGCCCATCTGCCCGCATCCTGGCTCGTGTCTCACGTACGGCACGAATCGTTCTCGGGTTGCCATTAGGTCCGTCATGAGAATAAGAGAGATACAGCTTATCAAACGAACCAGCCCTGCGTATAAAATCAAGATTTTCCTGCTGAACAACATCAGTCACTGGTGTCGCAGCACCTGCGATACTAAGAAGGCTACGGAACACGCCACGAATAGCATCAACTATCACATCAATAAAAGACCTATCAGCCTCAAAAGGAACAGACTGTGCACGGGTTGTTGGTTTTGTGAATATCACATTCTGCAACTTTGTATTGTAATATACATCCTCACCATCACAAGCATGGTAAAGACCATAACCCTCTTCATCTTCCTCGCCCAATGCGCCAGCACAATAATCTGTCGCATCAGGACCCTTCAACATCTGGATAAAAGACTTAGGGGGTACTATAGTTCCAATCAGTTCAGGAGAAGGATCTATAAGACATAAATCCTCATCGCAATTGCCTTCTGTAAGACAAGCAAGATTGCCTTTTATGCAACCACCCTCTTCTGCACCTGGAATATAATCAATAGGCTGGTTCAGAGAAACACCACCAATAATCTGGCCATTAAGATCCATAACACAGAACTCATTTACCTGACCAGAAGTCATCATTTTCGCAATATCCTCGCCTATGAAATCACGATAGAAAGACATAGTCTCATCCATATTTAAAGACCGGTCATACTTATCACAGAATATAGTGTAATCATTATTGTTGCTGCGATTAGCCATATTCAGCATCTGCAGCGCAATCTCTTTTGTACGCGTTGTCCAATTACCATCATAACAATAATGATACTCAAAAGGAGAATCATCATCAGCTACTTTTGGGTATTGATGGAATGTTGAATCGTTAACACAAGCAATCTCTGCAAGATGACCGCCACCTATGAAGCACTGAGTTTCATTAGGGCAAAAACCTGCGCCGTCATGCAAAGGGGTAAGCTTAGCCCTACTGAACTTCCAATCGCCATCAATGCAACGGAAACCATTAGGTGCTTTTAGGAATGTGAAAGGCTGGTTCAAATTACCTTTAAAATCAGCAAGATCAAAACCAATAGGGGGTTGAGAAACATTCTTCTCATAAAAATCAGAATGAACACAAGAAGGATGGGAAGTCATCAGTCCTCCAGTATAACAGAAATCATAAGGACAACAACCAACCTCTTGCTCGTAATTATTGAAAACCACAGACTCAGGAGCCTCGATAAACTGAAGCTCATCAATCAACAACTTAGCATCACTCCATCTGAGAATGACATCGAACGAATCCTCAGTATCTTCTGATGTCTGGAAAGTTGTGCTGTACAAATTCCAACCTTTCCTGTCAACAGTCTCTATCTCAAACTCAATATACCTTGAATCAATCTCAAAATCAAAACTGCCGCCACTCTCAATCCTATACATGAAAGAGACTGTGTACGTTGTTGCTGGCTGAACATTATTGACCTCATAAGTAACAGAACCAGAAGATGCATCTGCGAAAAGAACATTACAGTCCTTCACATTGACACCTTCATAATCATAACAACCAGGAGCAGTATTCTCTTTTATTATCTTAGCAGAAGCTGCAAAAGCTGATGGAAGCAAGATGATTATTAAGAGGAATAATATTGCGCGTTTCATTAGTCATCCCACCCCACAAGATTGTCATTGTCGGTTGAGTAATGGCAGCCGTTGAAATCTATTGGTTGATTGAAACCTTCTTCATTGCAACGGTCAGGATTCTCTGTACTACCTTCATACCTATACTCATCTGTTATGCCGTCGTTGTCATCGTCCCGCATCTCGCCATCTACTTTGTTGCAGTTGTTGTCATCATCTATTGTAG
>JABMQF010000001.1 GCA_013203345.1 Candidatus Woesearchaeota archaeon | reverse complement strand
AGCTTGAGGATATACAATGTGCTTGATGAAGATATCAAGATAAGTCCTCGTGGTGTGTATAAAGGGTATAACACATACTTCATGATAAGAGGTATAGTTGATACAGACCCTGGATGCGATACAGAACTGCTTAATCCTGGCGAGTACACTGAATGTACCAGGATAGGTTTTGATACATCTACTTACAGCAATGTTGAAGGAATCAACAGGGTAAGTGTTCAGGTGCCTGGTAAGACGGAAGCCTTGCTTGTTGAGTGTCCTGAGGCGCCAGCAGTGGATGAAGAATAGGTTTTTTTTCTTTTTTTTCTTTTTTATTTAGAATTCTGGGATATCTTTGGTTCTTGAGATGTGCAAACAATAGATTCTCCTAAAATATTAGAATATCAATTATGTGTGCTTGTTTTCATAAGCAGTCATCACTCACCCTCTTTGTGGTTTTTTCGCCACCATCACTCCTTCCATGAGATGTCGGTATGTCATCTTGACATCTACGAATCCAATCTCTGTCAATTCTGCAACAGTATCTTCGTCTTTTAGCACTCTATTGCTGTGGTTGTCCTCGAGATTATGCGTCACTAACTCTACTGCTAGGTCTGTTCTGCCTACCTTGCAGAGATTCTCTAGTATCATTTTTGTCTGGCGGATCATAGTGCGGTAATGATATCCTTCATTGTTGTACCCGAACTTATCTGCATTGACAAAGAGTCCGCCAGGCTTTAGTACGTGCAGGATACCTTTGTAGATGTCCCTTCTCTCCCTCTGCTCGAGGTTATGCAGTGTCCATGCTGAGGCGACAGCATCATATTGTTTGAAATTCGGCTTCACCGAAGCTTCATAGAAATAATCTCTGACATCCTGGCAGGTGATTTCATAAAAGTTTTCTATTTTCCCGGAGCTTTTTGTCTTTTCCAGTTTCTCCTCAGCCTGAGCAATCATGACTGGCTCGTTGTCGATGCTGTCGACGTGTACAAAATAAGTTAAGCGAAGGATCTGCTCTGTTGTAATCCCTGTGCCTGTCCCTATCTCAAGCACAATCTGCTTGTGTGGGTGGAATGATGTATTTTTCCATCGGCCGTGATGCTGGTCGAGCTCCTCTACAAGTTTTTCCTGGAACTCATCATGGTGAGGGTAGGCGAGCTTGACAAGGTTATACTCCTTACCAAGCTTTCCTGAAAACCTTTCCTCACTCATCGTCTCACCCGGACATATCCGCCTACGTTGTAAGAGAAGTCTCCGTCATTACCGTCTTCCCTCAGGTCGCCTGCTGCACCGAACTCGAACCAATCGACGCTAAGTCCAAGTCGGAGTCGTTGTATGCTGAAGTTGTGTCCTTCACCACCGAAGTTACTGACGCATTCTGCCTGTGAGACAAAGCTGAGTCTGTCATTCAGATCAGGCTGATATCTCAGTACTGCTATCGCATCTAAATCAGGGTCAGTGTCCACTCCGACAGTCGACAATGCGTAGAGCGAGAAATCACCCCAGCTGTTGACATATTGCACTCCAGGTCTGAATGAGATCCCTCCACCAGATAGCTGTGCCTCGAGGATCGCACCGAATCCTTCGTTAAGATCATATGTGAAATCCACCATACCAAGGGTACTTGCATTTCCTTCGTAGTCCACTGTCGCCCGTATCCTGCCACCGACTCCTGCGGATTCTCCAATCTCTCCGAAGATCATGGTATCCAGTGTAGCACTTTCCTGCCCAGCCACTACTTCTGCTGAGAAGAATTCTGCATCTGCTTTTGCTGGCATCAGTGCCAGGTATGCTCCTACCGCGGTTGCGGTCAGAGCTTTCGCTATTTGTTTGATTTCTTGCATCTCTATCACCACCATTGAATTTGTTACTACTTAGAAATAACAAGATATTCTTAAATACTCCCCCACCACTTGTAGTGTAACATGAATCTGGATGTGCTGAAGGAGATAGGACTTACAGACGGGCAGATCAAGGTCTATCTGGCGCTGCTGAAGCTGGGATCGACGACTACAGGGCCTGTCATAGATGAGTCAGGCATTGCCAAGTCAATCGTCTACAACATACTTGAGAAGCTTATCGAGAAGGGCCTTGTGTCATATGTGCTCAAGAACGGAATCAAACACTACACTGCTGAGAGTCCTTCACGGATCCTGGACTATCTCAAGAAGAGGACAGCACAGCTGGAGGCAAAGACAAAAGATGTCGAAGACCTGATACCTCTGCTGACCCAGATGCAGAAGCCAGAGAAGAAGATTGAGGTCCAGGTGTATGAAGGGTTCAAAGGGGTGCAGACCTGTTACGAACACCATATCGCCCGTCTGAAAAGGGGGGATGAGTTGCTGGCACTGGGGATCCTTGCGCATCAGGAACCGCGTTATCATCAGTATTGGATGCGCTACCATATGAAGAGAATAAAGTTAGGCTTCAAGAATAGGATGCTTTTCAATACTGACACTCCGCGAGAGGTCCTAGTCAACCGGAACAGCTACAAAGACTGTGATTCGAGATACATGGTACGGGATCTAAAGACCCCGTCATGGGTGATGATCTATAAGGACACTGCAGCCATCTTTCTGCAGAACAAGGATCTTGTAGTGGAGATAGTCAATCAGGAGATAGCAGACACGTTCAGGGCATACTTTGAGGATTATTGGAGAGATACAAAACCTTTCAAGTGAAAAAACCGTCCTTTTTCTGAAAATTAAGGTATTATTATCTTCTCCGCCAACTGATTCATATCTTCATTTTGGCATACTTCTTGTATTCCTTCAGATATCTTCTGAATATGTGTGATGTGAATATCTTCTCTTGATCTTTTACTTGTGCTCTTTCAAGAGCATTATAGTAACTGTCTCTATTGGAATATTTTATGTTTAACATAGGGTATCCGTGTCTATGTAAAATGAAATTCATCAGTATTCGGGATATTCGACCATTCCCGTCGGTAAATGGGTGTATTGATACAAATTTTAGATGTGTCAATACTGCCAGTTCTATCGGGTGCAACTTTTTCTTGTTCTTACGATACCATTCAATGAACTCTTCTAATAGTATATTAAGCTCTGCAGGAATTGGAAATTCCGCTTTGCTGCCTGCTACTTTCACTTGATGCCTTCGGATCTTCCCAGCAACATCGGGATTGGTGTCCTTTAGGAGCATCCTATGCCATTTAAGGATTGTTAGCATCGATATATCTTTCTCATGATTGATCATATCACGAAAGACGTTTCTATGTGATTCAATCTCTTTGACATCAGAAATAGGCTTATTCTCTGGAGTGATCCCTTGTTCAAGGATCTTTGCAGTTTCTTTTAATGTTATTGTACTGCCTTCTATCCTATTTGTATCATAGGTGAACTTGATCATGAAATAGTCAAGGTATTTCTCCCTTGCAGAAAGCGGCATTGCATCCAGTTCTTTTGAGAATGATTTCTTTATCGCTACAAATTGTTCAAAATACTGTTCTTGCATGATCTGATGGTTGAGTTCGAGCTTGATCGTCTCGATGTCTCCTGGTATGCTGCGTCCTAGATAGATCTCTTTTTTCTTGACTTTTCCCTCAATCCTAAAAGAATGCTCTAAATAGAAATAAGCATCTCTACCCACCTTCTTCCTTCTTATCCTCATAAAACAATATTAGCCCTACAAATATATAAATTTATCGATTTTAGAATGAAATGTAGGGGTAATAAAGGATCGATTGTCAAGAGAAACAGATTATTCATCTATTGTTTTTATGGAGATACAATGGTCTACACTCTTATTCATATATTGAGGTCAGATACTGGTATGCAGTTTGGCTTGCTCATCAAGTGCAAACAAATTACCAAAAGTTTTTTATACACCTTGTTTGGAATCCTAAGATGCTCGTGGGGGTGCCGGAGTGGTCAAACGCTTTTGCGGACTAAACGGGCAGGGCTTAGGTAAGGGTGTGATGAGCTCACGCGATGATTTTAGGACACCCTGTGGCTTAGTGCCTACAAGGGTT